>NZ_JAALEA010000492.1 GCF_014145145.1 Dietzia cercidiphylli | reverse complement strand
GCGCGAGTGCGCCGCGCTGGCGCATCCCCGCGCTGAGTGCCGCGGGACGGGCCCCGGACCAGACGCCCAGACCCAGGCGGTCCAGCAAGGACTGGGCCTCGGTGCGGGCCGCGCGCCGGCCCACCCGTTGGTTACGGAGACTGATCGCGACGTTGTCGAGCAGGGTCAGCCAGGGCAACAGGCTGTCGCCCTGGGGCATCAGCGCGCAGGACTCGAGCCGTCGCTCGGGCTGACTCTCGTCGAGGACGAGGGCGGACCCCGTCGTCGGCTCGGCGAGGCCGGCGATCAGCGACAGCAGCGTCGACTTGCCACATCCGCTGCGCCCGACGACGGCGATGTGTTCGCCCACCGGAACGGAGAGGGTGAGGTCCGCGAGCACCGCGCGGCGCGCGCCCGGATAGGTGTGTCCCAGGTCCTCGAGAGACACCGCCGTGGTTCCCGGACGGCTCACCACAGCGTGCACCAGTGCATGTGACATCCCTCCGCTCGTGTGAACGAGTTCAGGTTCAGCGGGTGTGATCTCAGCCCCGTTCGGTAGGGGCACCCCGTGTCATCGGCGCCGATTGCGTCAATCGGGCCGAACATGAAACGTATCACCGGCCGATTCCGTGATGGGAGGCCCGTCGGCGGCCGCGAACGACGTGCCCTCTCAGCGAGTGGTCACATCGGAGGGATTTCGGAACACCCCACCTGGGAGAACGTGATCAGGAGTGACCACGCGGCGGGCGAACCGGACGGAAGCCGGTCGCCGTGCCGGACACATGCTTTGGGCTGTGCGCCCCCGAGAGGATTCGAACCCTTCGTGAACCGTTCCGGTTTACCTGCCGTGACCTGCTGCGATAGTCGATTGTGCTGGTCAGAGACGTTATCGCCTCTTGCGCATACGATAGCATGAGTTAGCACGAGACCGGATAGGTCTTGCATGCGAGTCGCACGAGAGGGGCCACGATGGGCAACAAGCGAGGCACCAGACGAGGGTTCGGAGCGATCCGCAAACTACCGTCGGGCCGCTACCAGGCCCACTACGTAGGCCCAGACGGGGCCAAACACTTAGCGCCGGCCACGTTCCACGCCCACGACGACGCCGCCGCATGGTGCGCCCACGAACGGCGACTTGTCGACCTCGACGTATGGACCCCGCCCGCCGAGCGGGCCAAGGCGCAGGAAGAGGCCCCGGCCGTACTGCTGGCCGACTACGCCCGAACCTGGCTCGACGAACGCAACCTGAAACCGTCCACCAGGACCGCGTACCGGTCCAAGCTCGAGACGCGCATCCTTCCCGAACTGGGAGACCTCGACCTGACCGCGATCACCCCGGCCGTTGTCCGCAAGTGGCACGCCGCCCTCGTCGCCACCCCGTCCGCGCCGAACGGTGGCCGGGACCGGAGTGGGGCCACCCGCAACGCCCACTGTTACGCGCTACTGCGGACCATCCTGGGAACCGCCGTCGACGATGGGCTCATCGAGGCCAATCCGTGCCGCATCCGCGGGGCGTCCCAGACCAAGCGTGTCCACGAGATCGAGGTGCTACCGGCCGGCGACCTGGAACGCCTCGCCGCCGCCATGCCCGACGAGATACGCCTCGTGGTGCTGCTGGCCGCATGGTGTGGCCTACGGCGCGGGGAAGTGCTCGCACTACGCCGCCGGGACGTGGCACCGGACGGCACCGAGGTTTACGTGCGCCGCGGTGTCACGTTCATACGGTCCAAGCCGGTGTTCTCGACCCCGAAGACCGACGCCGGGGTGCGTGACGTGACGGTGCCGCCGCACATCGTGCCCGCCGTGCTGGACCATCTCGAGCGGCACGTCGGCAGGGGCCGTGACTCGCTGTTGTTCACTGGCAAGGCCGAAGGGGTACTCGACGAGTGGACGCTACGCCGCACGTTCAAGGCCGCTGCCGAGTCCATCGAACGGCCGGGACTAAGGTTCCACGATCTACGGCACCAGGGCGCCGTGCTCGCTGCCCGCGCCGGTGCCACAACCAAGGAACTCATGTCGAGGTTGGGCCACACCACGCCGGCCATGTCCATGCGTTACCAGCACGCCGCGGCTGGCCGTGATGCCGAGATCGCCGCCAAGATGTCGAAGATGATGTCAGAAAAATAGCGTTCCACTAGACTCCGCGCCAATCGTCATGCATACTCACAACTGTGTTCGCATGAGTGAGCACCACAATCGAACATGATCGCTAGACCAAAGGCGAAGTGGAACCTCGAATAGTGGCCCTGGAGGCCAACTAGTCGGATCACCCCGAGAGGGGATCCCGAGGTAAGTAAGCCGGTCGAACGGCGTTCCAGCCCACCCGGGTGGCTGAACACCGAGCATTGCCTGCCACAGACAGACGTGGCCCGCAATCGCTCGTGTTCCCAGCCATTCGGGAGTTCTTGTGTCTGCGCCAAACAAGCGCTATTCGGCCATATCTGAGGCCGCAACCATCTACGACGTTCACCACCAGACGATCCGCCGGTGGATCTCTGAGGGCCGGATCACCGGCTACCGGTTCGGCCCCCGCATGTTGCGTGTCGATCTAGACGAGATCGACGCCATGCTGCGCCCTCTCGCTGCCGCTAAGCGGGGTGAGGTCGCATGATCTCCACCGCAACACGCGCCATGCGCCGCGAGGGATTCACGCCCGCCCAGCGTGACAACATCCTCGATGGATGCTGCCACTACTGCGGAACCGCTTTCCCCTCCGAGGTTGACCACGTCATCCCGTGGTCACGCGGCGGTTCCGACGATCTCGAGAATCTGGTCGCCGCCTGCTACCGCTGTAACCGGGACAAGTCTGACCTCACGCCTGAAGAGTGGGCCGCTGCTCGAGCTGGTCGCGGTGCCGCATGGCCGCCACCGACACGCGAGGCAATCCTGCTCGATCTCACGGCGGGACTCGTCGACGACGCCGACGCCGTTCACGCGGCCGTCAGTGACGAAACGTTGCTGGATTCGCTGGTGTCTTACGTGGACCAGGTACACCGCCACGGTGAGGACCGGGACCGTCATGCCGCCATGCTCGCCATGATTCACGCTGCCGGGGGTGCGTCGAAGTGAGCGAAAAGAGAAGCGCCCCCGCTGTGAACGAGGGCGCCCCAAACCATCCGACTGCTGACGATTCTACCCCGCGCCACGACAGTGCGCTGGCCGCCGCGGCCGGGTACGCCGTCCTGGTCGAAACGGGAGAAGGCCGATACCGGCGAAGGTTGTTCTTGACGTTGGCATCCGCTGAGCGGGCCGTGAACCGTGCCCGCGACCGGGGTAAGTATGCGCACCTAGTCCTGGTCACCCTCACGCCGACGGCGGTGATCCAGTGACCATGCTCGAGCACGCACTCAAGTACGCGGCCGACGGACTCGAGGTGTTCCCCCTCGTCCCTCGCACGAAGCGGCCGGCAACCGCCCACGGCAAAGATGACGCAACCGCCGACGCCGACCAGATCCGCGCATGGTGGACCGCAACACCGGATGCGAACATCGCGGCACGCCCCCCGGCCGGTGTCGTCGTCCTCGACGTCGACCCCCGTCACGGTGGCACCCTCGACGCGCTGGGAGACCTCCCGCCCACCTACCGGACCAAGACCGGCGGGGGCGGCTGGCACGTCTGGGCATGGCTACCCGAGGGGCTGGCCGACCGGGTACGCGGCAAGCTGGACGGGGCCGAGGGGATCGACGTCAAGACCTCGAGCGGGTACCTGGTGATGCCGCCGAGTGTTCACCCCGACGGGGGCCGGTACGTCCTCGAGGACGACACTGAACCGGCAGACCTACCTGCCCACCTACTCGACCGCGTCGTGCGCCGCCCGGTGGTCCGCGAGAGGCCCGCAGTTGCCCCCAGGATCAACGGTGACGAGCGCGGGGGCCGATACTGGGCCGCCGCCCTGACCGCCGAACTGGACGCCGTAGCGGGCGCCCCAGAAGGCAGCCGCAACGACACACTCAACCGGGCCGCCTACAACCTGGGAACCCTCGTCGTCGCCGTCGGTGCCGACCCCAACGACGTTGCCGATCAGCTCGCCACCGCGGCGCGGGGAATCGGCCTGGACGACCACGAGGCGCAAGCGACAATCCGATCCGGTCTGACCGCCGGCATGGAATCGCCCCGCGACATACCGGACACGTCCGGTTCGTCCGGTTCGACCGGTCTGTCCGGTTCGTCCGGTAGGGGTACCGCCCCCGATATGTCCGGTTCGACCGGTTCGACCGGTTCGTCCGGT
>NZ_JAALEA010000491.1 GCF_014145145.1 Dietzia cercidiphylli | reverse complement strand
CGGCTCGGCGGCCCACACGCCCCAGAACTCGCCGGGCGAGACTCGGGTGCCCTCGATCTCGGCGAGGATTGCGTCGGCGTCGGCGTGGGCCTCGACCAGGCGGCCCGCCGAGACGTCGTGGGCGCACATCGCGGTGAGCTCGGACCAGCGGGCGCGGGTGTCCCCGTGTCCGGGGAGGGGCAGGTCGGCGCGCCCCTCTTCGACCCACTCGCGGGCGAGGTCGGCTCCGCGGGGGCGATCGGGTGATGTCATGGGGTGACCCCGCTCCTGGTGTGGTCCAACTCGGCGTGGTCCGGCTCGGCGCGGTCCGACTCGGCGTGATCCAGCTCGGCGTGGTCCAGCTCGGTGAGGGCCAGGTGACCGGAGAACCCACCGGGGGTCCGGGAGTGCCGCCGGGCGGAGGTGGTCACGGGCGTCGCGGTGGACCAGGCGATCGACAGCCCCGCCTCCTCGGCGCGGTGCACCAGGCGCACGTCCTCGTGGACCGGCAGGGGCTCGAACCCGCCCAGGTCGCGGTACGCACGGGCCGAGATGCCGATGTTGGCGCCGTGGATGTGCCGGTGGTCGGAACCGGCCCGGTAGCCCTCGAGGTAGCGCACCCGGGTGTCCGGGTTCCACTCGGACCAGTCGGTCACCTCGACCAGTCCGGCGACCACGTCGGCGCCGTCGAGTGCCCGGGCCAGCTGGTCGGCCAGCCAGGTGGGGGGCACGCGCGAGTCGGCGTCGGTGGTGGCGTACCAGCGCTGCCCGGACCGTTGCGGCGAGGCGGGTCGCGGGAGGGAGTCGAACCCGACGGCCCGCGCGGCGCCGACGTTGCGAGCGTCGCACCGCACGATCCGGGCCCGGCCGCGAGCGATCGTCTCGGAGGCGTCGGTGCAGGAATCGAGCACCACGGTCACCGTCACCGGCACGGGGGTGACCGCGGCGCACGCCTCCAGCGAGTCCAGACACCCGGGGAGCAGCACCTGCTCGTCGTGGACCGGGATCACCACGTCGATTCCCACGAAGCGCATCGGGTTCCCTTCAGGTCGCACGGGCGGTGCCGGTGGCGGGGATGGCGTGGGCCGGCCGACGGGCTCTGCTGGTCGGAGTGCTCTGCCGGTCGGAGGGCGCTGCCGTCAGAGGTTGCCGAAGAAGTCCGCCCAGTAGAAGTCCCAGAACGCCCAGAGGATGATCGCGGCCATGGCCAGGAACCACACGACGACGGGGACCAGGTGCCACCGCTGGAGCGCCCGCACCCAGCCGGCGCCGGTGAGCTTGGCCAGCACGTGCAGCAGCGTGTACCAGAACATGGGGATGGTCACGGCCCACACGACCATGCACCAGGGGCAGAGCACCTGGATGGAGAAGATGGACTGGTACGCCAGCCAGTGCACCATCCCCGCGGCGAACGTCAGGCCCAGCAGCGCGCCCACCCAGTACCAGCGCGGGAAGCGCACGCCCGAGGCGGCGGCCACGCCGATCGCGATGAGCACGGCGTAGCCCACCAGCCCGATGAAGGGATTGGGGAAG
>NZ_JAALEA010000490.1 GCF_014145145.1 Dietzia cercidiphylli | reverse complement strand
GATCCAGATCGCGGAGCTGCTGGTCAAGTAACGCGCCCGCGGCGGGACCGACGTCCGCTGCGGTTCCCACGCCCGCCGCGCGGCCCACGTCCGCATCGGCAAGAGCGTTCCGTACACCCGCCTCTCGGGCGATGTGTGCGGAACGCTCTTGGCGTTGAGGGGCGGGGTCGTTGAGGGGCGGGGTCGCCGCGCGGCGGGACCGCCGAGGGGCGGGGAGAACGACGACGACGAGGTCCGCACCAGCACACGGCAGCGCCGCCACCCGGTCGAGCACACCGGGCGGCGGCTCCGGTTGGCGCTCGAGCCGATCGGTCTCTGCGGCGAAGGGGCACGACGACCTACGCTTGTCACGTCAACAGCGATTCGCTGACGGGCTTCGGGATCGGGGAAGCCGCGTCGGGTCACGAGCGCTACACGTTGCTCGGCGATCGGAGGACTGTGTGGGCGGGAACGACGACGCCGGGCGCCGCGACGGCCGGACGGAGGCGGGCGGCGACACCCGGACGGCAGAGCGCGTCGACGATCCGATGGTCGAGGTCCGCGAGCTGCGCAAACAGTACGGCCGCCGGGGCCCGGTCGCGCTCAGGGGCATCGACTTCACGGTCGGTCGCGGCGAACTCTTCGGACTGCTCGGGCCCAACGGCGCCGGCAAGACCACGACGCTCGGCATTCTCACCACCCGGGTGAGGCCGACCTCCGGCACCGCGCGGATCGACGGCATCGACGTGGTGGCCGGACCGCAGGCGGTCAAGCGGCGGATCGCGGTGATGCCGCAGCAGAGCAACCTGGACCGATCACTGACGGCGCTGGAGAATCTGACGTTCCACGGCGCCTACTACGGCATGCGACTGAAGGACAGGCGGCGGCGTTCGCGCGAGCTGTTGGAGCAGTTCGGGTTGGCGGACCGCGCCGACGAGCAGGTGGAGAACTTCTCCGGCGGTATGGCGCAGCGCCTGCTCATCGCGCGGGCGCTCATGCACCGTCCGCCGCTCCTCTTCCTCGACGAACCGACCACGGGGCTGGATCCGCAGTCGCGGTTGTTCCTCTGGGACCGGGTGACCGACCTCCACCGATCCGGCACCACGATCATGCTGACCACGCACGACATGGCGGAGGCGGATCGGCTGTGCGAGCGGATCGCGATCGTCGACCACGGTGAGCGGATCGCGCTGGACACCCCGGCCGGTCTGCGGGATCTGTTGCCTGGTGGTCGCGGCATCGAGCTGGTGTTGGACGCCCACGACGATCCCGCTCCGCTGCTGGCAGAGCTCGGGGAGACGGAGTCCGCCGAGCTCGAGCAGGGGCGGTGGCGGGTCCGGTGCTACGGCGACAGCCGCCTGGGCGAGGCGATCGCGGTCGCCGAGCAACGGGGAGCCGTGGTCCGGGACGTGCGCCGGCTCGAGGGCAGTCTGGAAGACGTGTTCGTACACCTGACCGGGCGGGAGCTGCGATGAGTGTCGTGACGAGAGACAGTGACCCGGCGAGAGACACTGACCCGATGCTGGCGCGCGCGACCGGTGTCCGCGCCTTCCTGGGCCTGCTGCAGCGCGACATCTGGAACACCCTCCGTCACGAGCTCGGGGGCTTCCTCGCGCAGTCGCTCATGCAACCGTTGGCATTCCTCTTCGTCTTTGGCCTGGTCCTGCCGGAGATCGGTGCGGTGGACGAGTCCTACGCGACGCAGCTGTTGCCGGGCATCATCGCACTGACGCTCGTGCTGACGGCCCTGCAGAACGTGGCGCTGCCGTTGGTGATCGAGTTCTCGTACACCAAGGAGATCGAGGACCGGCTGCTGGCGCCCATCTCCCCGCTGATGGTGGGGGTGGAGAAGCTGGTGTTCGCGACCGGGCGGTCCCTGATCGCCGCGTTGCTGATCCTGCCGCTAGCGGCTCTGATCCTGCCCGGTGGGGTGCAGACCGGCGGTGCGAACTGGGGAGTGTTCGCGCTGCTCCTGATCGTCGGCGGCCTCGCCGGGGCGTCGATCGGACTGGTGCTGGGCACGTCGGTCCCGGCGCGGCGCATCAACATGGTGTTCGCGTTGGCCCTGACGCCGCTGATCTTCACCGGCGCCACGTTCTACCCGTGGCAGCTGCTCGATTCCCTGCGGTGGTTCCAGGTGCTGACGCTGTTCAACCCGCTCACCTACGTCTCGGAGGGGATGCGCGGCGCCCTGACCTCGTCTCCGCATCTGGGGGCGGAGTGGATCGCGCTCGGGCTCGCGGTCTCGACGGTCGCCTTCGCTGCCGTCGGTCTGCGCGGGTTCATCCGCCGTGCGGTGGATTGACGACTCCCGTCCGGGGCGTGCGACGGGTGCACCCCTCGGGTCGCGGGGTGGTGAGCGTCAGTATCCGCGGCCGTACTCGACCACGGACAGCAGGTCCTCGCCGTCGACGAACCTGCGCAGGTTCTCCGCGAGCGGCCCGGCCATCTCCTCGGTGAGTCGCCCGGCCGGGTTGGCGACGTGCGGGGTGATCACCACGTTGTCGAGGCCGAACAGCGGGTCGTCCGGCGCGGGCGGCTCCGGATCGGTCACGTCGAGCGCGGCGCCGCCGATCAGGCCGCCGGTGAGCGCGCGGTACAGGGCGGCCTGGTCGATGAGGGGCCCGCGGGCCACGTTGACGATCCAGGAGTGCGGGCGCAGCAGCGCGAGGGTGCGGTCGTTGATCAGGTGACGGGTCTCCGGGGTGTCGGGCGCGGCCAGCACCACGTGGTCGGCCTGCGCGAGCACCTCGTCGGTCTGCTCGGCCGGAGCGGTGAGGGCCGCTCCCTCGACCGGGCGGCCGGACCTGGTGACGGCGAGGGAGCGGCC
>NZ_JAALEA010000048.1 GCF_014145145.1 Dietzia cercidiphylli | reverse complement strand
CCCGGTGTCGGCGACGAACCGCGGCACGGCGGCGGGCGTGGTGGCCGGGGTGGCCGACCTGGTGCGGGACGAGGTCGCCGAGCACGGCCCGGTGTGTCTCGCCGGTGACAGCGCCGGGGGCCAGATCGCGCTGTCCGCGGCGATGGAGTTGAGGGACCGGGGTGTGTCCCGTCTTCCGGCGACGATCCTGATCTCCCCCGCGCTCGACCTGGCGATGGGCAACCCGGACATCGACCGGGTCCAGCCCAGTGACCCGTGGCTCGCCCGACGAGGCCTGAGGGTGTTCATCGACGCCTGGCGTGCCGAGCTGCCGGTGGACGACCCGCGGGTGAGCCCGCTGTGCGGGGACTTCACCGGTCTGGGGCCGCTGACGGTCTTCGCCGCCACCCGCGACATCGTCCTGCCCGACGTGCGACTCGGGGTGGAGCGGGCCCGCGCCGCCGGCGTGGACGTCACGTACATCGAGGAGCAGGGGCTACTCCACGTGCACCCGCTCCAGCCCACCCCTGAGGGACGGGCCGCACGGGAGACGATCGTGGGGGTCGTTCGTGCGGCCGTGCGTTAGAAGGACTCGCACGACCGCGGTCTAGAAACCCAGCCGCCCGAGCATCTTGGGGTCGCGCTGCCACTCCTTCAGCACCTTGACGTGCAGGTCCAGGTAGACCTTGGTCCCAAGGAGCTGCTCGATCCCCGCCCGGGCCTGGGTGCCCACCTCGCGCATGCGCGAGCCGCCCTTGCCCAGGACGATCGCCTTCTGGCTCTGCCGCTCCACGTAGACGGTGGCGTGGACGTCCACCATGTCGTCACGCCCCTCGTGGGGCAGCACCTCCTCGATCGACACGGCGATCGAGTGGGGCAGTTCGTCCCGCACGCCCTCGAGGGCGGCCTCGCGGATGAGTTCGGACATCCGGGTCTCGTCCGACTCCTCGGTGATCACGTCGTCGGGGTAGAACCTCGGCCCCTCGGGGAGCAGGGAGGCGATGACGTCCGTCACCACGTCGACCTGCTCACCGGACGCGGCGGACACCGGGACGACCTCGGAGTCCGGCCCGAGGAGCCTGGAGACCGCGACCAACTGCTCCATGACCTTCTGCTTGGACACGGTGTCGATCTTGGTGACCAGGCCGAGGATCGGGGTGGTGGGACAGAGTTTGCGCACCTGCTCGAGGATCCAGCGGTCGCCGGGGCCGATCCGCTCTCCCGCAGGGATGCACAACCCGATCAGGTCGACGTCCGAGTAGGTGTCCTCCACGAGGGCGTTCAACCGCTCGCCCAGCAGGGTGCGTGGCCGGTGCAACCCCGGGGTGTCGACCAGGATGATCTGGGCGTCGGGTCGGTGGACCAACCCGCGGATCGCGTGCCGTGTGGTCTGGGGCCGCGAGGAGGTGATGGCGATCTTCTCGCCCACCAGCGCGTTGGTGAGGGTGGATTTGCCGGTGTTCGGCCGGCCCACGAAGCTGACGAACCCGCTCCGGAAGCCCTCGGGCGTGGTCATCGGTTCTCCTCGTCGTCGTTCTCGTGTGTGCCGTCGGCGGCAAGGTCGATCCGTTCGGCCACCACGGTGACCACCCTGACCCGTCCGCGACGGTCGTGCCCGCCCTCGGCGCGCAGGTCGAGCCCCTCGGTGACCACGTGCGCCCCGGGCAGCGGGACGCGACCGAGTTCGAGCGCCATCAGTCCCCCGATGGTCTCGACCTCCTCGGTCACCTCGTCCGGGAACTCCACGTCGAACAACTCTGCGACCTCGTCCAGACCGAGCCTGGACGACAGCCGGTACCTCCCGTCCTCCAGCTCCTCGACGGGGGGCACCTCGGTGGTGTCGTACTCGTCGACGATCTCGCCGACGATCTCCTCGAGGATGTCCTCGATGGACACCAGCCCGGCGGTTCCGCCGTACTCGTCGACCAGGATCGCCAGATGGTTGTGGTCCCTCTGCATCTCCGACAGCAGGTCGTCGATCCGCTTGGCGTCCGGCACGAACACCGCGGGTCGCATCACGTCGGCGACCGGGGCCGCGCGGCCGTCGGGGTCGTCGAGACGGGCCACGATGTCGCGGAGGTAGATCACCCCCACCACGTCGTCGGAGTTGTCACCGTCCACCACGGGGATCCGGGAGTACCCGGACTTGACGGTCAACCGGGCCGCCTGGCCGACGGTCTTGTCCGATTCGATCCACACCATCTCGGTCCGCGGGGTCATGACCTCGCGGGCGGTGGTGTCCCCGAGCTCGAACACCGACTGGATCATGCGCGACTCGTCGTCGGCCACGACCCCGCGCTCACGGGCCATGTCCACGATCTCGAGCAGCTCGATCTCCGAGGCGAACGGGCCGTTGCGGAAGCCCCGGCCCGGGGTGACGGCGTTGCCGACACCCACCAGGAGGCTGGCGACGGGACCCAGGACCATCCCGAGCACCCGCATCGGGGTCGAGGCACCCAGTGCCAGTGAGTAGGCGTGCTGGCGCCCCAGCGTGCGGGGACCCACGCCGGCCACCACGTACGCCGCGATCGTCGTCACCGCGATCACCCCGACCAGGGCCCAGACCGTGGACTCGATGACCTCGGCGAACACCACGGTCAGGAGGACGACCCCCGCGATCAGGCTCAACAGGTGCAGTAGCACCGTGACGTTGATGTAGCGCGGCCGGTTGAGCAGCATCAACGACAGCCTCGCCGCCCCGTAGCGGGGTTCCTTGGCCATCTCCTCGACCCGGGCCACCGAGACCGTGCTCAGCGCGGCGTCGAGGGCGGCGAAGACGCCGGCGACCAGGATGAGCAGAACGGCGGCGCCGGTGGTGAGAATGGTCTGGTCCACGGGTCAGGCGTCCGCGCGCGGGGCGTCGTCCTGCGGGGCGTCCCGGTGGTCGTACCACTCGCCCAGCAGCTCGTTCTGCAGGCCGAACATCTCGCGCTCCTCGGCCGGCTCGGCATGGTCGTACCCGAGCAGGTGCAGGCACCCGTGCACGGTCAGCAGCGCGAGCTCGTGCGCGAGCGGATGACCGGAGCTGGCGGCCTGGTCGGCGGCGAACGCCGGGCACAGCACGATGTCGCCGAGCATCGCCGGCCCGGGATCGGGCAGGTCGGGGCGACCCCCCGGGGAGAGCTCGTCCATGGGGAAGCTCATGACGTCCGTGGGACCCGGCAGGTTCATCCACGTCACGTGGAGATCCGCCATGGTGTCCTTGTCCACGAGGGTGATCGACAGTTCCGCGGCGGGGTGGACGTCCATCCGGGCGATCACGAACGCGGCCACGTCGATGAGTTCGGCCTCGTCGACCTCCACGCCCGACTCGTTGGCGACCTCGATGCTCATCGGCGGCGGTGCTCCCTGTTCCTGTGTACGGCGGTGGGTTCCTCGCCCCGCTCGAGGCGCTCCTCGTGCTTCGCGTAGGCGTCGACGATCCGGGCCACCAGCGCGTGCCGCACGACGTCCGCGGACGTGAGCTCCGAGAAATGGATGTCGGGGACCCCCTTGAGGATGTCGCGCACCACCTTGAGTCCGGATCGCTGCCCACCCGGGAGGTCGATCTGTGTGATGTCCCCTGTCACGACGATCTTCGAGCCGAAGCCGAGGCGGGTCAGGAACATCTTCATCTGTTCGGGCGTGGTGTTCTGCGCCTCGTCGAGGATGATGAACGCGTCGTTGAGGGTGCGCCCACGCATGTAGGCCAGCGGGGCGACCTCGATCACCCCGGCCGCCATGAGCTTGGGGATGGCCTCCGGGTCCATCATGTCGTGCAGCGAGTCGTACAGCGGCCGCAGGTACGGGTCGATCTTCTCGTGCAGGGTGCCGGGCAGGTAGCCGAGCCGCTCCCCGGCCTCGACCGCCGGGCGGGTGAGGATGATGCGACTGACGTCCTTGGCCCGCAGCGCGGCGACCGCCTTGGCCATCGCGAGGTAGGTCTTACCCGTTCCGGCGGGTCCGAGCCCGAACACCACCGTGTGGTCGTCGATCGCGTCGACGTACCGCTTCTGCCCCACCGTCTTGGGCCGGATCATCCCGCCGCGCCGGGACAGCACGTCCGTGCCCAGCACCTCCTCGGGGGTCAACGGCCCGGAGTCGGCGAGGATCTCGACCGAGCGTCGCACCGACGCCGGGGTGATCTCCACCCCACGTCCGGCCTGCCGGAGCAGGTCCGAGACCACTCGTGAGGCCTGGTCGACGGCGCCGGGGTCGCCGGAGATGGTCATGGTGCCGCCCCGCACGTGCAGGTCGGCGTCGAGCAGCTCCTCGAGCGCCCGGAGGTTGGCGTCCGCGGCGCCGAGCACCGCCATGGCCAGGTCCGGGTCGAGCTGGACCGCCGTGCGGGAGGGCGGGCCGCCGGGGTCCCGGCGGTCGTCGCCCCGCGTCCGGGCGACCGTGTCACTCACTGCGTCGTTCTCTGGGGTACCTACGTGGATCACTTCCTGGGTGGTGGTGCGGTCGGGTCGAGTGTAGTACCAGTGCGGGCCCATCTCCGCGTGAGAACTCCGAGGGCGCCGAGCGCCACCGCGGCGGCGCTGGAGGTGCGCAGCACCTCGGGACCCAGGACGACGGCGCGGGCCCCGACGTGGGTGAGTGAGTCGATCTCGGCGTCGGAGACGCCGCCCTCGGGCCCGACGACGAGGAGGATGCGTTCCACGGGACCCGCCGCGGTCACGGCGTCCGCGAAACCGGCGGCACCGTCCTCGTGCAACACCAGCGCGGTCGCACCCGCTCGGACCTCCTCGGCCACGAATGCCACGAGACCGGTGGAGTCGAGCGGGTCGCCGATCTCCGGTTCCCACTCGCGCCGGGACTGCTTGGCGGCGGCACGGGCCGCGTTGGCCCACTTGGTCCGGCCCTTGTCGAGCTTGGGGCCCGCCCAGCGGCTCACACACCGGTCCGCCTGCCACGGCACGATCCGGTCCGCCCCGGCCTCGGTGGCCAGTTCCACGGCGAGCTCGGAGCGATCGGACTTGGGGAGCGCCTGGACCACGGTCACCAGGGGCGTCGGTCGCTCGACCACGGTCCGGGCCAGGACCTCTGCCTCGACCCGGCCGGGCCCCGACGTCAACACCGAGCAGTCCGCGACCTGGCCGCGCCCGTCCCCGACCCGGAGGAGCTCGCCTGGCCGCACCCGCAGGGCCGAGCC
>NZ_JAALEA010000489.1 GCF_014145145.1 Dietzia cercidiphylli | reverse complement strand
CGGACCGTCGCGCGGACGCGCTCGTGGCCCGCCACCTCGGGGCCGCCGCGCCCACCACACCGCGGATCCCCGCACCGTCCGGCGGGATC
Organism: Dietzia cercidiphylli; assembly: GCF_014145145.1. Lineage (GTDB taxonomy): Bacteria > Actinomycetota > Actinomycetes > Mycobacteriales > Mycobacteriaceae > Dietzia > Dietzia natronolimnaea. Next base: position 3,351 of record NZ_JAALEA010000489.1, on the reverse strand, counting down.
GCCCCGGGTCGTCCGCCCCGCAACCACGGCGAGGAGGCACTCGTGATGATCATGGGTGCGGCCGGCGGGACCGGGGTGGGGCGCATGCTCCTGTCCCCACTCGCCGAGATCCCCGGGCTGGCGGCGGTGGTGATCCCCCTGGCGTTGCTCTGTGGCGTCGCGCTCGGGTGGACCACGGTCACGGTCAGGCGGACCCAGACGCTGCGGTCCCACACGTCCGCCGTCGTGACCGAACGTCTGGGCGCCCTGCGCGCGGAGGTCGAACAGTCCCTCGGCGCCAGGATCCTGGCCGCGGAGGCCACCATCACCGACGGCTTCGCCCATGACCCGGGCCCCCGGGTCGGCGACCTCGAACGCCGTATCCGCCGGTCACGGCTCACGGGGAGGGCACCCGCGCCCACCCCGACCACCGCTTCCGCGGCTACTGTTGCGGGGCCCGCAGGCACTCCCCCGCCCGCCCTCGCCACCCCAGGGAGCCCCTCGACATGACCGACCCCTTCCCCGGTTCCGAACCGTCCGACTTCAGTGCCAGGCCCGACGTGTGCGGCCTCGACGGCGCCCCGCTCGCCGAGGCCTCGTCCCTGGGTCTGCACGTCCCGGTCGGTGACGGCGTCCTCGATCTCGGCTCACCCGAGGCGGATCTCGACGGCGACGGCTTCATGGAGGCCGTCACCCGGGGGGACGGCCGGGGGCTCACCGTCTATACGGACGTCGACGGCGACGGGACGGTCGACCACGTCTCGACGGTCCGGTTCGACGGCAGCTACGACTCCTGGCGCCTGGCCAATCCCGCGGAGGGGGTCCCGTTCGGGGGCTTCACCAACGAGGCCCGTGCCGGGTCCCCCGAATCGTCGCCGGCCCCGGCCCGGTGGGAACGCATCGACCACGGCCACATCTGAAAAGTTGAGGCATTGCTCACGTCGGGGCCACGATCGGGGCCCGGAAGGCGGCGGGACCATCGGGTTGACGATAGTGTGTGATCGATACCATGCACCGTGTACGAGGAGCTGTGATGACCACCACCACCATTCCCGGCCTCGAGGGTCAGGCGCCAACCGATCACGCGGAGATGCTCGCGTGGATCGCCGAGGTCGCCGAACTGACCCAGCCGGACCGGGTCGTCTTCGCCGACGGCTCCGACGAGGAGTGGGACCGCCTCACGACGGAACTGGTGGAGCACGGCACCTTCGTGAAACTCGACGAGTCCAAGAAGCCCAACTCGTTCCTCGCCCAGTCCGACCCCAAGGACGTCGCGCGGGTCGAGTCGCGGACGTTCATCTGCTCGGAGACCGCGGAGGGCGCCGGCCCCACCAACAACTGGCGGGACCCGGCCGAGATGCGCGGCCACATGACCGAGCTGTTCCGCGGCAGCATGCGTGGTCGCACGATGTACGTCGTGCCCTACTGCATGGGCCCCCTGGAGGCCGAGGACCCCAAGCTCGGCATCGAGCTCTCCGACTCCGCCTACGTCGTGGTGTCCATGAAGATCATGACCCGCATGGGCACCGCCGCGCTGGAGAAGATCGGCTCCGACGGCGCGTACGTCAAGGGCCTGCACACCGTGGGCGCCCCGCTCGAGCCCGGCCAGGAGGACGTCTCGTGGCCGTGTAACGAGGAGAAGTACATCACCCACTTCCCGGAGAGCCGGGAGATCTGGTCCTTCGGATCCGGGTACGGCGGCAACGCGCTGCTGGGCAAGAAGTGCTTCGCGCTGCGGATCGCCTCCGCCATGGCCCGCGACGAGGGCTGGATGGCCGAGCACATGCTCATCCTCAAGCTCATCTCCCCGGAGGACAAGGTCTACTTCATCGCCGCGGCCTTCCCGTCCGCGTGCGGCAAGACCAACCTCGCAATGCTGCAGCCGACCATCGAGGGCTGGCGCGCGGAGGTCGTGGGAGACGACATCGCCTGGATGCGCTTCGGCGAGGACGGCCGGCTCTACGCCGTCAACCCGGAGTACGGCTTCTTCGGCGTCGCGCCCGGCACCAACTACTCGTCCAACCCCAACGCCATGAAGACGCTGGAGGCGGGCAACTCCATCTACACCAACGTCGCCCTCACGGATGACGGCGACGTGTGGTGGGAGGACCTGGAGGGGACCCCGGACCACCTGATCGACTGGCTGGGCAACGACTGGACGCCCGTGGGCGACGGCGGGGCCGGCAACGCCGCCCACCCCAACTCCCGCTACTGCGTGCCGATCGACCAGTGCCCGGTCACGGCCGCGGAGTTCAACTCCCCCGAGGGCGTGCCGATCTCGGCCATCCTGTTCGGCGGTCGCCGCGCGGACACCGTGCCGCTGGTGAGCGAGGCCCACTCGTGGAACCACGGCGTCTACATCGGTGCCACCCTCTCCTCCGGCCAGACCGCGGCCGCGGAGGGCCAGGTCGGCGCGGTCCGCCGCGACCCGATGGCCATGCTGCCCTTCATCGGCTACAACGTCGGTGACTACTTCCAGCACTGGGTGGACATGGGCGCCCGCGGTGGCGACAAGATGCCCAAGGTCTTCCTGGTCAACTGGTTCCGCAAGGGCGCGGACGGTCGCTTCCTCTGGCCCGGGTTCGGCGAGAACAGCCGGGTCCTCAAGTGGGTCGTGGACCGCATCGAGGGCCGGGTCGAGGCGGACGAGACCGTCGCGGGCTTCACCGCCCGAGCCTCGGACATCGACCTCACCGGCCTCGACACCCCCCTCAAGGACGTCGAGGAGGCACTGGCCATCGACCCCGAGGAGTGGCGCCGCGAGCTCCCGCTCATCACCGAGTGGCTGGAGTTCTGCGGACCCAAGGTCCCGGCCGAGGTGCACGAGCAGTTCGCCGCCCTCAAGGAGCGCCTGGGCTGAGACCTGCGGGACGAGAACGGAAGTCCCGGAGACGGATCCGCGAACGGGCCGCACCCACACCGGGTGCGGCCCGTTCGCGTTCCGTGTGACCGAACCCTCTTTGCAAGATCCCCATTCGGTGGGACAGTGGTTGCGTCATCAATACACTGAGCGCATGTGTGGAGGAGTGGCATGAGGGTCGCCGCTGCCGGGCTCATCGCCCTCCCGGTTCTCGTGGGAGGGCTCGGGCTCGCGGCGGCGGTCGTCGTCCTCGGCTCCCCGGAGGCCACCGCACCTAGCGCGGACGAGGTGGCCGAGGAGGTCGCCGCTCCGGGGTCGGGGGGACCGGTCACCCGCGACGGCACCGACATCGAGGGGTCGAGACCGCACCTGACGGTGCGCTCGGGGATGCCTTCGCTCATGCTCGCCGGGACGATCCCGGGGTTCCTCGCCCTCCTCCCGGCCTCGGCGGGCCCCCTGCCCACCCTGACCCCCTTCGGGGACGCCACCGCAGGGGCCGGCGGGCCCGCCAC
>NZ_JAALEA010000488.1 GCF_014145145.1 Dietzia cercidiphylli | reverse complement strand
GCGGCCCTCGGCCCGGGGCAGCCGGCCGCGCCAGACCTCCAGCGGATCCACCTCCGCGCCCACCTTCCCCCGGGCGCCCCACAGCACGAGCGCGGGCAGGTCCGGCCGGCGGTGCAGATCCGCCTCGTCGTGGGCGAGGTCCACGGTGGCAGCCGCCTGATAGTCGCCGCAGATCGCGTGGATGACGCCGGGTCGAGCGATGGCCTGCTCGTACTCGGCCAGGGCCACCGGATGGAACGCCTCCAGCGGGGAGTAGAGGCCGGCGAGGGCCGAATGGAGGAATCGCACCGGGTCGTCGGCGATCATCGGCTCCGCGATCTCGGGCCGGGCCAGGAAGCCCCAGTGGTAGTAGGCGCGGATCATCTCCGGTGACATCTGCCGCCACACCTCGGTGGTGGGCAGGATGTCGAGCAGCGCCACGCCCCGCACCAACCCGGGCCGATCGAGCACCAGCCGATGCGCGGTCCGGGCACCCCGGTCGTGTCCGATGACGACAGCGGTGTCGTCGTCGGTCCCGTCGCGTTCCCCGTCGCCTGCCGGACCGGACCCACCTCCCCCGAGCTCGCCGATCAGTGCGGTGACGTCGGCGGCCATGGCGCGGAAGGAGAAGTCGTCGTCGAGGCACTCCGAGGCGCCGTATCCGCGCAGGTCGGGAACGGCGACGGTGTGCCGGGTGGCCAGCCCGGCGGCGATCCGGTGCCACATCGCCCCGGTCTGCGGGTACCCGTGCAGCAGCACGACCAGCGGTCCCGATCCGCCGACGCGCACCCTGATCCGGGCGCCGGGCGTCTCGATCACGCGGGAGCGGAAACCGGGGAAGAGATCGGGTCCGTCGGTCACCGGGTCTCCTTGGCCTTCAAAGGGGGTCGCCAGGGCGACGCTAACAGGCACAATCGGTCCATGCACCGATCCCGGCGAGCCACATTCGTAGAGTTGACGCAGGGCAGGTCCTTCCCGCCGATGTCCGGCCGCGCGGCCCCGGACCTGGCGGCGGCCGGGTTCGGCGAGTCGGAGTGGGCGTGCAGCGGCGAGGCCGTCTCCTACGACACGGTGGCGACACCGGGCGACGGGCGCGTCGAGCTCACCGAGGCCGATTCCGCGCCGTTCGCGACCCGCGTACTGGTGCGGCGGCCGGAACCTGGGTCGTTCAGCGGCGTGGTGCTGGTGGAGTGGCTCAACGTCAGTGGCGGGCAGGACGCCGCGCCGGACTACACCTACCTCGCCGACGAGATCCTCCGGGCGGGTCACGCCTGGGTCGGGGTGTCGGCCCAGTTCATCGCGGTCGAGGGCGGGGACGCCGCGGTGGGCCTCGGCGGCCAGACCAAGGGACTCCGAGCCCAGCGGCCCGAACGCTACGGGGACCTGCACCACCCCGGCGACGCGTACGCCTACGACATCGTCACGCAGGTGGGGCGCTACGTGCGCGAGCCGGACGGGGAAGGGCCGCTCGCGGGTCTGCGCGCGCGGTCGGTCATCGCGGTGGGCGAGTCGCAGTCGGCGTTCGCGCTGACCTCCTACGTCAACGGCGTCCACCCGCGGGCCGGGGTGTTCGACGCGTTCCTCCTCCACAGCCGTGGAGCCGGGTACCTGCCCTTCGACGACCGCGGCCGCGGGAGCGACATCGTCGCCGCCCTCGGTCGCGGCCCGGCGACGCTCCGCGAGGACGTTGGCGCGCCGGTGATGGTGGTGCAGGCGGAGGGCGACCTGATCGGCCGGATCGCCTCCCTGCCCGCCCGCCAACCCGATTCGGAGTCCGTGGTGACCTGGGAGATCGCCGGCCAGGCGCACGCGGACCTCTATCAGCTGGGTGAGTTCGCGCAGTTCGTCGACTGCCACGGCCCGGTCAACAGCGGTCAGCAGGTGTTCGTCCTCCGCGCCGCCCTGAGGCACCTGGTGTCCTGGGTCGCCGGTGGTGCGCGCCCGCCGGCCGCGCCGCCGGTGGAGATCGACGACGACGAGGTCGTCACCGACGAGATGGGCAATGGCAGGGGTGGCGTGCGGACCCCCGTCGTGGAGGCCCCGGTCGAGCAGCTCACCGGCGTGCCCCATCCCGAGGCGCAGCCCCTGTGCATGCTCCTCGGGCGGACGGTGGAGCTTCCCGAGCAGGTGCTGCGGGAGCGGTGGCCGGGCGGTGGGCAGACCGGCGGAGGGCAGTCGGGGCGTGAGCAGTACCTGGCGGCCTATCGCGCGGCCACGGACCGGCTCATCGCCGAGGGGTTCCTCCTGCCCGAGGACCGCGAGGAGATCCTGGCCGACGCCCGACCGGAGCGTCTCACCTGGTGAGTCGGGTGCGGGTCTCCCGGCGGGGTGCTCGGCCCCAGGTGAGTTCGGGTGATCGCGTGAGCAGGATGACCGCCACGAACATCGCCTGGGCGCCCACATAGGTGGCCATCACCACGAGGTCGCGGTTCGCCCAGTCGACGAGATCGGGCCGGAACGCGCCCAGCGCGATCAGGCCGTCGGACAAGACGAACAGGGCGCCGCCGAGCGCGCCGACCCAACCGTGGCTCGACGCGAGCCACGCCACGGCGAGAAGCAACATCCCGTAGACCACCACGGCCGGGGCGAGCATCCCGGCCTCCGGAACCGTCACCGCCAGCAGCGCGACCGCCACCACCATGAGCAGCAGTGTCCACGCGAACGGCGACCGGCCCCGGTCCACTCGGGTGAAGGCGACGATCCACAGCACCTGGGCCACGGCGAACCCGCCGATCATCGCCAGGAACCGCGCGTCCTCCGGCATCACCTTGGGTAGCGAGTCCCCGACCCAGCTGGCGGCCAACGCGGCCAGCGCCCAGGGCCAGGCGGGTCCGCGGTCATCGGGCGGTGACACGAGCAGCACCACCGCCAGCGCGGGCATGAGCAGCACCTGCGACCACGCTGCCACCGCGTCGGCGCCGGTCAGAAGCGCGATCAGGTGGACGAGCGTCACCACGGCGACGGGGCCCCAGCTCAGTGCGCGCATGCCCACGACGCTATCGCCGGTCACCGCCGCGCGCCGGGGGATGCGCCACCTCGTCGTCGTCGGGTGACGGCGTGCCCCGTCAACGCGACCATCACCGCGGCGCAGCACAGCACGCCCACGCCGAACGCCATGGTGATGCCCTCGTCGGTGGAGTAGGTCGACTCGGACGGGTGGGCGGCGAGCACCGCGGCGGACAGCGCGGCACCCACCGCGCCGCCGACCGTGCGCAGGACCTGGTTGAAGCTCACGGCGCTGCCGAGTTGGTCCACGGCCACACTCCGGGCGATCAGCGCGGGCATGGCGGCGTACCCGGATCCGATCCCCGCGCCGAACAGGAACATCCCGACGGCGAGCGTGAGGAAGTCGCCGTGCGCCCACCACAGCAGCAGCGACGCCACGGTCATCACCGCCGCACCGACCGGTAGGAAGACCGCCATGTCGACTCGGCGGGAGAGCGCCCTGACCGCGCGATTGGCCAGGAAACTGCCGACGGACAGCGGCGCCATCATGAAGCCCGCCCACATGAGCGGGACGGCGAGGCCGAAGCCGGTGTCGGTGGGGGCCTGGGCCACCAGGCTCGCGATCGACAGGCCGATGTACAGGGCGGTGCCCAGCCCGATCGCGGTCGCGTTGGCCAGCAGCACCTCGGGCCGGCGCACCACCCGCAGGTTGATCAGCGGGTGCCGGGTGCGCACGCTGTGCACGCCCCACGCGGTCAGGGCGGTCACGGCCACCGCGAGGGTCCCCAGGGCGCGCGGAGAGGTCCAGCCCCAGCCCTGGGCCTCGGAGATCCACAGCAGCAGGGTGGCCAGGCCGACGCCCAGCAGAACGGCTCCGGGCAGGTCGAGGGGTGTCCGCGGGGCGAGTGGGTCGGGACCGGCGGGGACGAAACGCCACACCCCGGCCGCCGCGGTGGCCACGAACAGCGCGGCGAAGGCGAACGCGGACCGGTGGCCGAACCCCGCGGCCAGCAGGCCGGTGAGCGGGTACCCCAGCCCCATTCCCACCGAGACCGTGACCGACAGGGTGGAGATGGCCGGCTGGGACTCGGAGTAGCTCAGGTGTCGGCGGGCCAGGGCGATGGTGACCGGGACGGTGCCGTAGAGCAGACCCTGCAGTGCCCGGCCGATCAGGAAGATCGTGAAGTCCGTGGCCACGGTGGCGATGACCGATCCCGTGAAGATCACCGCCAGCGACGCCAGGAGCAGCCGCCTGGTGTGGGGGCCGTCCGCCAGGCGACCCATGATCGGGGTGGCCACCGCGCCCACCAGCAGGTTCACGGTGAGCATCCACTGCGCGGCGCTGACGGTGATGCCGAACTCGCCTGCCACCGACGGGACGAGCAGCATGCCCAGCGAGCTGACGATCGCGCTGGTGAGCCCCGCGTAGACCAGGGTCTGGAGGAACCAGCGGGGTGCGGGAGCGCGGTCGGTCGAGGTCACCTCGTGCCCTCGGCGTCGAGCCTGCCGAGCAGGGGCACGGCTGCCGCCAGGGTGGCGCGTTCGGACTCGCTCAGCTCGTCGGTGACCGCGTGGATCAGCCACTCCTGCCCGGCCGAGCGTTCGGTGTCCAGACGTGCGCGGCCGCTGTCGGTGAGGGTGATCAGGACCCGCCGGCCGTCGGCGGGGTCGGGGCTGCGGGAGACCAGGCCCATCTGTTCGAGTTCGCGGACCGCACCCGCCACGGCCTGATGGCTGATCCGCTCGTGCGCGGCGAGGTCGGTCGCGGTGAGCGAACCGTGGCGGTCGAGGCGGGCCAGGATCCCGACCTTCCCCATCGACAGCGTCCGGTGCTCGCCGAGCCGCCGCCACAGCGGGCGCAGCGCCTCGCGCAGGTCGGCGGCGAGCGCG
>NZ_JAALEA010000487.1 GCF_014145145.1 Dietzia cercidiphylli | reverse complement strand
CCGGCCGCGAGGGAGGCCGCCATGTCGGCCACCAGCTCCGCGCGGTCGCGGACCTGCAGGAACACCTCGGGACGGTCCGCCGCGGCCAGGCGCGCCAGCACGTCGTCGACCCTCGCCGCAGCGGTGTCCCGCAGCCCGGCTGATGTCACGGTGCCGCTCATGCGCTCAGCTCCCCACTGGCGGCCCAGCGCGAGAACTCCTCGGCGCGGGCGTGCTCCATCCGGCGTCGGGCGGAGGCGATCGACTCGGCCTCCCGCTCGCAGAACGCGGTGTGCTCGGCGAGGGAGAACGTGTCGTCGGTGATGTCGACGATCCCCCGCCCGGCGGCGGTGTCGGCCCGCAGATCGGCCAACTCCTCGGAGGTGACGGGGTACCAGGAGATGCGGTCGAAGTGCCGCAGTAGCCACGGGTGCTCGGCGTCGAAGCCCGGGGCCGGTTCGGGGTGCCGGTGGTTCCACACCTGGGTCGTGCGGCCCACGAACTGGTAGCCACCCGGCCCCTCCATCCCGTAGATGCACAGGTACGCGCCGCCGATCCCGACCGAGTTCTCCGCGGTCCACGTCCGGGCGGGGTTGTACTTGGTCGTCACCAGGCGGTGGCGTGGGTCCAGCGGAGTGGCCACCGGCGCCCCGAGGTAGACGTCCCCGAGCCCCAGCACCATGTACTCGGCGTCGAAGACGGTGCGGTAGACGTCGTCGGCGGTCTCCAGACCGTTCATTCGGCGGATGAACTCGATGTTCCACGGGCACCACGGGGCGTCGTCGCGCACGCCGTACATGTACCGCTCGATGGCCTCCTTGGTGGCGGGGTCGTCCCAGCTCAGCGGCAGTCGGACGCGTCTGCTCGACACCGCCAGGTCCTCGGCGGCGGGCAACGCCGCCTCGGCCTCGCGGAGGGCGGCCAGGGTGGCGCCGATCGTGCTGCGGCCGGGCGTGATCTTGACCTGCAACGACCGGATACCGGGCGTGAGGTCCTGCTGGCCGGGAACGGGGTTCGCCCGGAGGTGCAGGTAGAGGGCGTGGGCGCGGGCGCGCAGTTCGAGGTCGAGCTCCATCCGGCCGTACTCGACCAGCACGTTGTCGTCACCGCCCCGGCGGTAGGTCACCTCGGTCACGCCGTCGGCGGTGTGGCCGCGGCCGAGCACGCCGTCGTCGCGGTCACCACCGTCGCCGAGGACGTACGGGCGGCCGGCCCCCCTCGCCCCCGAGATCCCGGCGCGGTCACCGACCGCATCGACCCTGACGCGGACGAACCGGACGGTGTCGCCGGGCGCGAGCTGCCCGAGCTTCCACCGGTCGCCGCTGACCACGGTGACGGGGCAGACGAAGCCCCCCAGGCTCGGGCCGTCCGGGCCGAGCAGGATCGGGGTGTCCCCGGTGAAGTCCAGGGCCCCCACCGAGTAGGCGTTGTCGTGCAGGTTGGACGGGTGCAGGCCGGCCTCCCCGCCGTCGGGCCGGGCCCACTTCGGTCGTGGTCCCTCGAGCCGGACCCCGGTGCGGTCCGAGTTGAAGTGCACGGTGTAGCTGGCCGCGTAGAGCTCGTCCATCCCCGCGCGGGTGAGGAACTCCGGAGCGCCGTGCGGCCCCTCGGCCACGGCGATGTGCCAGTGGTGCCCGATGGCCGGGACCTCGTCGGCGAGGATCCGGCGCGGCACGCCCGGCCCGGGTTCACCGACGGCGAGGGCGTCCCCCGCCGCCAGGTTGCGTCCCTCGTGCCCCCCGAACCGTCCGAGGGTGAAGGTCGACGACGACCCGAGGTACTGCTCCACCTCGATCCCGCCCCCGACCGCCACGTACACGCGCATGCCCGGCCCGTCGAGCACCGGGACGTCGAGCACGGATCCCGCCTCCAGGTGGACCGGCTTCCACTGGGCCACCGGGCGGCCGTCCACCGTCGGCCGCACGTGCGCCCCGCCCACGCAGACCGTGACCGGGGCGTCCGGTCGGATCGACAGTCCACCCCGAGTGCACTCCAGGCCGGCGGCGCCCTCCGGGTTGCCCACGGCGATGTTGACCAGGCGGAGCGAGTAGTCGTCCATCGCCCCGGACGGCGGGACGCCCACGCCCCAGTACCCGATGCGGCCGGGCCAGTCCTGGACGGTGGTGATGAGTCCCGGGTTGAGGATCTCGAGGCGGGTCATGGCGGCTTCTCCTGTGGTGGCGGGTGCGCGGGTGGTGGGTGCGCGGGGTGGGGGGCGCCGGGCTCAGGCGGTGACGATCATCCGCACCGGCGTCGGGTCGAAGCCGTTGCACGGGTTGTTGATCTGCGGGCAGTTGGAGACCAGGACGATCACGTCACGGTCGGCGCGCACCGCCAGGCGCTTGCCGGGCGCGGAGAGCCCGTCGACGATGCCGAGGGTGCCGTCGGCGTCCACGGGCACGTTCATGAAGAAGTTGACGTTGGGGACCAGATCCCGTTTGCCCAGTCCGTGCCGGGCGCCCTCCCGGAGGAAGTTCTCCACGCAGGCGTGCTGATGCCGGGTGTGGTGGCCGTACCGCAGGGTGTTGGACTCCTGCGAGCACGCTCCCCCGAGGGTGTCGTGGTTGCCCACCTCGTCGGCCGTGATCGTCACGAGGGGCTCGCCGGCGTCGTCGCGCAGGACACTCCCCTCGGTCAGGAAGATCGATCCCTGGGCGGCGACGGTCGCCGGGGCGCTGTAGCGACGGGTGGGGTCGTGCGCGTCGTAGAACAGGGTGTCGACGGCCTGGTTGCCCTCGAGGTCCACGATGGTCAGGGTCTGGCCCGCGTGCAGGACGTGGGACCAGGCGGCTCTGGCGGCGACGGTCTCGTCGGCGACAACGGCCCCGTCCGTGAGAGCGAGGTCTGCGGCGGGAAGGTCTGCGGCGGCGCCGGTCCAGGGGTCTGTGGTCGGAGGCTCGGTGGTGACGGTCGTCGGTGTCATGGCGGATTCTCCTCAGGCGATCGGGGTGGAGGCGCGGTGGGCGGCCTCAGAGTTGGCGACGGCACGGCGGTACTCGAGGTCCTCCCCGACGCCGGGGAGGGCTCCCTCGCGGAGTGCGTCGAGGTCCTGCGGAGCGTTCCACGCCAGGAACTCCACGGTCCCGGCGTGGTACCGCTCCGACGGATCCAGCGGATGGTCGGCGACCGCGACGGCCACCACGATGGGCAGGTGCAGGACCAGGTCGACGGTCGCCCCCGCCCCGGCGTTCCCGGTGGAGACGAGCGCCCCGTCGTCGTCGACGCGGACGCCGTGGAAGAACGACACGGTGTGGGGGAGATCCCGCTCACCCAGCCCGTGTTTGAGGGCGGCCAGCAGCAACAACTCCCGTCCGGCCGGTGACCCGGATTCCGGCGCCCCGGCCCCGTAGCGGGCGACGTTGCCGGCCTGGGTCGAGGCACCGCACAGCGCGTCGTGGTGGCCGGAGGTGTCCGCGACGATCGTCGCGAGTACGCGCCCCTGGTCGGAGAGCAGCGGATGACCGGTCCCGAGGTAGGCCTGCCACGGGACCTTGACCGTGTCCGCGGTGTTGAGGCGTTCCCAGGGGGCGTCGGCGCGCCACATCATGAGCGAGGCGCAGGCCGTGCCGTCCCGGTCGGTCAGTCGGATGCGCGTGCCCCGCGCCAGGGTGACCGCGGTGTAGCGACCCCCGGGGACGGACTCCGCCCACGTCAGGCGGTCGGCCGGCACGTCCGCCGGCGGGTGGGGCCAGTCGGTGGCGGGGACGACCGGCATGGAGTCGGTGATCGCGCCGGCCTGGGCGCGGGCGTGGTCGCGGGCACCCGAGGTGGTGGACGTGCTCGCGGTGGTGCCGGGTGTCGTGATGCCGGGTTCGGTGGTGCTGGTCATCTCAGGTCACTCTCCGATCTTGACGGGCTTGGGATGGGTCTTGCCGCGGGGGAAGCACAGGATGCCGAGCCCCACCACGGCGAGGACGGTCAGGACGCCGGCCCATCGCATCCACGGGGTCTCGCCCGAGGGGTCGAAGATCTCGGCCCGCGGCCAGGCGAGGTTGACCGTCATGAGCAGTCCGTACCCCACGGCCATGACGTTCACGGGGACCCCCCAGCGGCCCAGCGAGAACAGCGGCTTGCCCTCGGCGTCGGTGAGCCGGGGGCCGTTGGGCCACCCCTTGAGCCGACGCAGGAGCAGCGGCGCGGTCACGCAGAGGTAGGCGAGGTAGATGAGGATGATGCACACCGAGGCGAGGGTGGCGAAGATGGCGGCGTTGCCCATGTTGACCAGCAGGATCGCGATGCATGACAGACCGATGAGCACGGCCGGGGCGATCGGGGTGCCGGTGCGGGGGTTGACGCGGGACAGGGTCGCGGAGAAGGGCAGGCGCCCGTCGCGGGCCATCGAGAACATCAACCGGGTGGCCGCGGTCTGGATGGCGAGGGTGCAGATGAAGATGGCCACCACGACCACCACGAGGAGCACCTTGCCCCAGAAGTTCCCGAGCACGGAGTTGAGGACGTACGGCAGGCCCTCGGTGGCCAGCCGGCCGTCGGTGAGGCTGGGCGCGGCCATGAGCGCGGAGAGGATCATGAGCCCACCGCCGAGCGCCGAGACGGTCAGCGCCATCCGGATGGTCCGGGGGGCGACCCGGCGCGGGTTGACTGTCTCCTCGGCGAGTTCGCCGGCCGAGCCGAATCCCACCATCACGTAGGCGGCCATGAGCCCGGAGACGACCCACGCCCAGATGTAGCCGGGCTGATCCCCCATTCCGGCGGTGTCAAAGACGACCTGCGGCCCGCGGACGGCGTGGGTCAGCAGCGCGAGGATCACCGCGACGACGCCGACGATCTCGCAGGTCACACCGATGTTATTGACGTAGGCCATCCACCTGATGCCGAGCGAGTTGATCGTGGTGGTGATGACGAGGAGAACCGATCCGAGCAGGACGGCGTTCGCCGCGCCGGAGGGCGAGGTGAGGGCCGGATCGTCACCGATGATCTGGAAACCGGACCAGATGTTCGGCAGCACGACCTGCAGCGCGATGGCCGCGGCCGAGGCGGTGACGATCTGCGCGAGGATCATGAACCAGCCGCCGAACCACCCGACGACCTCGCCGCCCATCCGCCGGGACCACTGGTAGATCGCTCCCGAGATGGGGTACCGGGCCGCGAGCTCCGCGAAGCACAACGCGACCAGGAACTGGCCGGCGAACACGATCGGCCAGGTCCAGAAGAACGCCGGGCCGCCGAACCCGTACCCGAGGCCGAACAGCTGGAAGATGGTCGTGAGGATCGAGACGAACGAGAACCCGGCGGCGAACGAGGCGAACGTGCCGAGGCTCCGGTGGAGTTGTTGGTCGTAGCCGAGATCGGCGAGGTCGTCGTGATCACCCCGACGTTCGGGGGCCGGGGTGGTGAGTCCGGAGGGGTCACTCATGTCCGGCACTCCTCTCGGGGCGGGGGTCTGTGAACCCGGGTGGCGTCAGGAGCAGTTCCTGTCTGCCGATAGTTTTCCCACCGCGTGTGACCCTCGGGTTGCCTGATGTTTCGATCCGATTAACACGCCCTCACGCCGTTGCTCCCCGCTCGCCGGGCCGCCCGACCGCGTGGTCGAATGCCCTCATGGCGCCTTCCCGTGATCCCCACGACGAGCGCGCGCGGGCCTGGTCCGACGGGCTGCGGCGTGAGCTGGCGGCGCGTCTCGGACCGGCGGTGGCACACGCGGTGTGGGTCACCGGATCGGTGGGCCGGGGGGAGGCCGTCCCGGGTAGCGACCTGGAATCCCTCGCCGTCGTCTGTGCCCCCGGTGACCCCGGTGACCCCGGTGACCCCGACGACCGTGCGGTACGCCGCGCCGTCGCCTCCACCGACCTCTCCCGCGCACCGTGGTTCGCCGAGACCTCCCCCGCCTCGGCCGCCGATCCCCGGCTGATCCGGAC
>NZ_JAALEA010000486.1 GCF_014145145.1 Dietzia cercidiphylli | reverse complement strand
GCATGGCTTTCTTGCCCTGCCATCGATGGTCCGGGGGGTGTTGCCACCCGCTCGAGAGACACGCGTTGACCGCTGATAGGGACGCGGCCCACCTTTTAGGTGAGGTCTCTTCGTAACGTGGGTGTCGGCATCGGGTGTCAAGACGGTGACCAGCAGGGATACTTCAGAAGGGAAGTATCGCCATGTCCGAGAACTACGCCGTATTCGTGGGACTGGGGGCGTGTCAAGTTTTCTGTGTAAGGGCCGGTCGGTTAGCCCCTCTGCCGGGTGGTCAGAGTGGGAGTCTGTTGGGGAATTGCACGGCGAAGGCGTTGAGCGCTTGGTGCCATCCCTGTGTGCCGGTGCCGAGGTCGCCGCCGCGGGTGGTTTCGATGTTTCGGATGCCCAGATAGACCAGTTTGATCGCCGCCTCGACTGAGGGGAATGAGCCCCTTGTCTTGGTGATTTTCCGGAGTTGGTAGTTGATCGATTCGATCTGGTTTGTGGTGTAGATGACCTTGCGGATCTCGGGGGTGAACGCCAGGAACGGGGTGAAGTCCTCCCACGCATTGCGCCACGCCATCACCGCCCCCGGCGCCTTGGTGCCCCAGGTCTCGGCGAAGGCTTCCATCGCCAGCTCGGCGGCCTGGACGGTGGCCGCGGTGTAGATCGGCTTCATGTCCTTGGCCATGGTCTTGCGGTCGGCGTAGGAGGCGTACTTCATGGCCGAGCGCAGCAGGTGCACCACGCAGGTCTGCACCACCGTCTCGGGGTAGACACTGTTGACCGCGGCCGGCAGCCCGGTCAGTCCGTCGCAGCACAAGATCAGGATGTCCTTGCAGCCCCGATTGCGGATCTCCGCCAGGACGCCTGCCCAGAACTTGGCCCCCTCGGTAGCACCGAGCCACAGTCCCAGCACCTGCTTGCGGCCCTCTAGATCGACGCCTACGGCCACGTGGCAGGCCTTATTGGCCACGACGCCGCCGTCGCGAATCTTGAGCCAGATCGCGTCGATGTAGACGATCGGATACACCGTCTCCAGCGGCCGGGACTGCCACAGGGCGATTTCGTCGGTGACCACGTCGGTGACCCGGGAGATGGTCGCGGCGGAGACGGTGGAGCCGTAGATCTCCTCAAGGTGTGAGCCGATATCCCTGGTGGTCATGCCGCGGGCGTAGAGGGACAGGATCATGTCCTCGACCTTGCCCAGTCGACGGGCCCGCTTCGGGACGATCACCGGCTCGAACGAGCTATTGCGGTCCCGCGGCACGGTCAGCTCCACGGGACCCTGGAGGGTCTGGACGCGCTTGGTGGTCTTGCCGTTGCGGGAGTTACCGGTCCCATGGCCGGCGGGGTCGCCGGCCTCGTAGCCCAGGTGGTCGGAGAGCTCGGCTTCCATGGCCCGCTCCAGCACCGCCTTGGTCATCTGCGTCAGCAGCTCCTCGACCCCGTGGCGGCCCTGCCCGAGTTCCTCGGCGGCGGTCACCATGGCGTCGATCTGATCGGCGCTCAGCACCCCGGCCAAGGGGTTCTGGACATCAGCAATTTCGGTCATTCGGTCAATCCTTCCAAGAGGCGAAACCCGTAGGTCACACCTCGGTTCGAGACCGGACCCTTACACACTCAATGAAACACCCTCGGGACTGGACGTCGGCAAGAGTGCCCATCACGCATGCGCTCTCGCCCAGGACGGCTCCCGCCTCTACGACAAACCCCTGGT
>NZ_JAALEA010000485.1 GCF_014145145.1 Dietzia cercidiphylli | reverse complement strand
GCCCCCGTACGGCGGCGACGATCCCGGGGCGACAGCACCCGCGAAGTCGGGCCGGGGCCTGCTGGTCGCCGGACTGGTGGCCGCGATGCTCGTCTCGGGCGGACTGGGCGGCTGGATCGGTGCCACTGTGGCGGGCGGCGGAGGCAGCGGGAGCCTCGCCTCCCCGATCACCGCCGTCCAGCCCGAGGGTGAGGCCCCGGACGGCACGGTCGAGTCCGTCGCCGACAAGGTCCTGCCGAGCGTGGTCTCGATCGACGTCCGCGGGCAGGCCGGACGCGGTGAGGGATCCGGCGTGGTGCTGGCCCAGGACGGTCTGATCATCACGAACAACCACGTCATCGCGATGGCGGCGACCGGCGGCCAGATCGAGGTGCGCTTCAACGACGGGTCGAGGGCGCCGGCGACGGTCGTCGGCACCGACCCCGCCACGGACATCGCCGTGATCAGGGCGGATACCGACCGGTCGCTCACCCCGATCGCGCTCGGGTCCTCCTCGAACCTGGACGAGGGTCAGGCCGTCGCGGCGGTGGGTTCCCCGCTCGGCCTGTCCGGCACCGTGACGACCGGCATCGTCTCCGCGCTCGACAGGCCGGTGCGCGCGGGCGGCGCGCAGTCCGACCAGAACACGGTGATCGACGCCATCCAGACCGATGCGGCGGTCAACCCGGGCAACTCCGGCGGCGCGCTGGTCAACATGAACGGTGAGCTGGTCGGCATCAACTCCGCCATCGCCTCGCTGGGCTCGGGGAACTCGGGATCGATCGGCCTGGGTTTCGCGATCCCGGTCGACCAGGCCCGGCGCATCGCCGACCAGTTGATCAAGCAGGGGTTCGCCACCCGTGCGGTCCTCGGGGTCTCGGTGAGCGACCAACCCGACATCGACGGCGCGCTGGTCCGCACCACCGAGGTGGGAGGCCCCGCCGCGCAGGCGGGCATCGAGGAGGGGGCGGTGATCACCATGGTCGGGGAGCGGCTGATCGAGAGCGGCGACGCGCTGGTCGCCGCGATCCGGTCGAGGGCTCCGGGGGAGACGATCTCCGTCACCTATGCTGCTCGTGTGGGCGATCAGCCGACGACTGTCGACGTGGTACTGGGAGAGGCGAGATGAGCACGAGATTCGACCCGAGGTCTCTGCCCGGTGGGCGCAGGATCCAGACGGACGTGGATTTCGACCCCTCGGCCGCCGTCCCGGCGGACACCCCCATCGCGGGTCGCGCGATGGTCGTGGTGGTCACCGACCGGCTGGATGAGCGCGAGGACTCGATCGGTCCGTTGGTCACCGAGCTGCTCGAGGAGGAGGGTTTCCTGGTCGGCGGCGTCGTCGGCGTGGCGTCCGACGAGTCCGAGGTCCGCAAGGCCCTCGAGACCGCAGTGGTCGGCGGCTTCGACTTCGTCGTGACCGTGGGTGGTACCGGGGTCGGTCCACGGGACATCACCCCCGAGGTCACGGAGGAGATCCTCGATCAGCGGTTGCCAGGCATCGCCGAGGCCATCCGGTCGTCGGGTCTCACGGCCGGCGCGGTCGACTCGATCGTCTCCCGTGGGTTGGTCGGGGTGTCCGGCAGCACGGTGGTCGCCAACCTCGCGCCGAGCCGCGCGGCCATCCGGGACGGGATGGCCACGCTGTGCCCGCTCGTCTCGTACGTGGTGGCGCAGTTGTCGGCGATAGACGAGCTGTGACCGACGGCGCCCCGGACCGCAGGGCACAGGACTCCAGCGCCCCGATCATCAGCGCTTCGTACAGCAGCGCCCGGATCGACGACGTGTTCGGCGAGACCCTGCCGCGGACCACGTCCGACGAGGCCCGTGACCTCGACGCCCGGCTCGGGGACGACTGGTGGAGGGAGCAACGCCCTCCCCACCACGGGTGAGACCCGCATCAGCGGTGTCGGCGGGGTCGCCGGGTGCCGGCGCTCAGGTCCGGCGCTGAGGTCCGGTTCCGGGTGACGGGGGCCCCGCGGCGGGGCGTGGTGTCAGGACTCGCCGGACGTGCTCCGCGGGTCCGACGGATGGGTGAGCGGGCGACCCGCGAGGAGGTCGCGGATCTCCACGAGGAGGTCGTTGTCCGAGGCGGGGGCGTCGATGCCCTTGCGCTTGGCGGCGGCCTCCTTCATCTTGTTCATCGGCCCCACCAGGACGAAGTAGATGACCGCGGCGATCAGCAGGAAGTTGATGATCGCGGTGAGCAGCAACCCGAAGTCCATCCTGGTCTCGGGGTTGTTGTCCAGCAGCTGGACGGCGAACCCGATCTCGCTGTTCCCGCCGAGCAGGGCGATGAGCGGGTTGATGATCGCGCTGGTGAAGGCGTCGACGATCGACGCGAACGCGGTGCCGATGACCACGGCGACCGCCAGATCGATCACGTTGCCCTGCATGATGAAGTCCTTGAAGCCCTTGAGCATCCTGCACCCCTCCCTGGTGACGCGGCGAGGCCCACCGCGTGCGTGGTCGTGCGTTCCGAACCGAACCTCAGGGACGTTACCAGCACGATCAGCGCCGTCGAGGCGCCAGCGCCCTCTCCCGCCCCGCCGATCTGGCGCTGCCTCGCGTCACCCGTGCACCAGCACCGCGAGCGGCGATCCGGCGGCCGTCGAGGCCAACCGGGCGGCGTCGGATTCCGGGACCTCGACGAGGATCGACCGACTCCCGACCCGTCCGGCGGGGGTGCCGGCGACGCGCGCGGC
>NZ_JAALEA010000484.1 GCF_014145145.1 Dietzia cercidiphylli | reverse complement strand
CCGCGGGGCGGGTCCGGGCGTCGGGGACCCGGGCCGACGAGGTCGCGGCGGGGCTGCCGGTGGTGCGTCCCGGCTGAGCGTTCGGCGACCCGGGCGGGTCAGGACGAGCTGCGGATGAGAAGGGGCCCCACCCGCGGGACGGGGACACGGGACTGGGGTCACGGGGGTCGGGGAACGTACACTCGAACAGCACCGCCGGGGTCCGTCCGGGCGGACCGCCCCGAAACATGAGGGAGCACCACCAGGTGGAGAGCACGTCGTCACGTCCGGCCCCGTCCGGATCACTCCGCCGCACCAGTGGCCGCGCCGCCGTCGGTCTGGGTCTGCCCGACCCGTCCGTTCCCGGCCCGACCGGCCTGCCGATCGACACCGAGCGCATCGGTCCGGTCGAGGAGTGCGGTGTCTTCGGTGTCTGGGCTCCGGGCGAGGACGTCGCCAAGCTCACCTACTACGGCCTGTACGCGCTGCAGCACCGTGGCCAGGAGGCCGCCGGTATCGCCGTCGCGGACGGCGAGCAGGTCCTCGTCTACAAGGACCTCGGCCTGGTGAGCCAGGTCTTCGACGAGAAGACCCTCGAGTCGATGAGCGGACACGTGGCCATCGGCCACTGCCGGTACTCCACGACCGGCGCCGCGTCCTGGGACAACGCACAGCCCATGTTCAGGCCCACCACCGGCGGAGGGTCCGTGGTGCTGGGGCACAACGGAAACCTGGTCAACACGCAGGAACTCAAGCGCTACGCCACCACGATCGGCATCCGGGGTTACACCGAGAACAGCACCCACTCGGACTCGGACATCGTCTCCACCCTGCTCGCGCACGAGGCGGGCGACGGGGGCCTCGAGGAGGCGGCGGTCCGGTTGTTGCCGCGACTGCGCGGTGCCTACTGTCTGACCTTCTCCGACGAGAACACGCTGTACGCGGCCCGGGATCCGCACGGGGTGCGCCCGCTCGCGCTCGGTCGGCTCGAGAGGGGCTGGGTGGTCTCGTCCGAGACCTCGGCCCTCGACATCGTCGGGGCGTCGTTCGTCCGCGACATCGAGCCCGGCGAGCTGATCGCCATCGACGCCGACGGCGTCCGCTCGCGCAAGCTCTCCGAGCCCACCCCCAAGGCCTGCGTCTTCGAGTACGTGTACCTGGCGCGTCCCGACTCGGTGATCAACCAGCGGCTGGTCAACTCCGCCCGCGTGGAGATCGGTCGCAAACTGGCGGTCGAGCACCCCGTCGAGGGGGACCTGGTGATCCCGGTGCCGGAATCGGGGACACCGGCCGCCGTGGGCTACGCCCAGGGCTCCGGGATCCCCTTCGCCCAGGGGCTGACCAAGAACGCCTACGTCGGCCGTACGTTCATCCAGCCCAGCCAGACGATCCGGCAGCTCGGCATCAGGCTCAAGCTCAACCCGCTGCGCGAGGTCATCCAGGGGAAGAAGCTGGTGGTGGTGGACGACTCGATCGTCCGCGGCAACACCCAACGGGCCCTGATCCGGATGCTGCGGGAGGCGGGCGCCCTCGAGGTGCACGTCCGCATCGCCTCCCCGCCGGTGCGCTGGCCGTGCTTCTACGGCATCGACTTCGCGAGCCCCGCCGAACTGATCGCCAACGGGGTCGACGCCACCGACGGGATGCTCGAGGGCGTCCGCAGGGCGATCGGGGCGGACACCCTCGGGTACATCTCGGTGGACGGGATGATCTCGGCCACCGGGCAGCCGCGGGACGAGTTGTGCGCCGCGTGCTTCGACGGCCACTACCCCATCCCGCTCCCGGACGACTCGCCGATGAGCGCGGCCGTCCTGGCACTGGCCGCCCAGGTCGACGGTGAGACACCCGACCGGCACCTGGTCCTGCACGACAACGCGGACGCCGTCCGCCGACCCTGACCGGGCGCCCGACCACGGGCGCCGATGAGGAGAACCGAAGATGACCGAGAACCCCCACCCCGCGAGCGGCGCCTCGTACGCCGCCGCCGGAGTCGACATCGACGCCGGCGAACGCGCCGTCGAGCTCTTCGCGCCGCACGCCAAGCGCGCGACCCGGCCGGAGGTGATGGGTGGCCTCGGGGGCTTCGCCGGGCTGTTCTCGCTGAGGAACTCCTACCGTCAACCGCTCCTGGCCTCGTCGACGGACGGCGTCGGGACCAAGATCGCGGTGGCGCAGGCCATGGACGTCCACAACACGGTGGGCATCGACCTCGTGGCCATGGTGGTGGACGACCTGGTGGTGTGCGGGGCCGAGCCGCTGTTCCTCCAGGACTACATCGCGATCGGCAAGGTCGTGCCGGAGCACGTGGCCGACATCGTCGAGGGGATCGCCGAGGGCTGCGTCCGGGCCGGCTGCGCACTGCTGGGCGGCGAGACCGCCGAGCACCCGGGACTGATGGCCCCCGGCGAGTACGACATCTCGGGCACCGGGGTCGGGATCGTCGAGGCCGACGAGGTCCTCAAGGCGGAGAACGTCCGCCCCGGCGACGTGATCGTGGGGATGGCGTCCTCGGGCCTGCATTCCAACGGGTACTCGCTGGCCCGGCACGTGCTCCTGGAGCTCGCCCGCCTCCCGCTGGAGGGGCACGTGGAGGAGTTCGGTCGGACCCTGGGCGAGGAACTCCTCGAGCCCACCCGCATCTACGCCCTGGATTGTCTGAGCCTCATCGCCGAGACCGACGTCCGGGTGTTCAGCCACGTCACCGGCGGAGGGCTGGCGGAGAATCTCGCGCGGGTCATGCCGCGCGGACTGGTCGCGCGTCTCGACCGTGGCCGGTGGCCCGTGCCCGCCGTGTTCGGCACGATCGCCCACCACGGCCGTGTCGAGCAGGCCGAGATGGAGCGGACGTTCAACATGGGCGTCGGGATGATCGCCGTCCTCCCGGCCGAGGACGTGGACCGCGCGCAGGCGGTGCTCACGGCCCGGCACGTGGACAACTGGGTGATCGGTCACGTGGACAAGGCAGGGGAGGTCGCCGCGGACGGACCGCGCGTCGTCCTCGAGGGATCACACGCCCGCTTCTAGCCGGGCGGCGCACCCCGCCACACGGACGTGGGCCGGGCATCCTCGCTGGATGCCCGGCCCACGTCCGTGTGGCGTTCGGGGAGTGCGGTCAGAACCTGCTGTCGCCGTCGGACCACGACCCGTAGGGGTCGTCGTCCTCCTCAGTACCGGGCCGTTCGGAGCTGAGTCGTGTGGTGGGTGCGCCACCACCGGCCAACTCCGCCTGGAGACGTTCTAGGTCCGTCTGCGGAGTGTTGTACTTGAGTTCGCGAGCGACCTTGGTCTGCTTCGCCTTCGCGCGGCCTCGGCCCATTGACCTGACCCCCTCGGAAACGGTGCTGGGCCACCTCGGGGGTGCCCATCAATGTGAGTATCTGCCTGTCCACAGGATAGCGTGCCCGGCGCGGAATGTCCGCCCGGGTGTCGTGGGGGCCACGTCCGGCTCCTACGCCTGACCGCGCAGCCTGCGGATCGCCTCACGTCCGGCCTGCGGGCCCGAGTCGTGCGGGACGGAGTCGGGATCGATGGCGGCGGAGACACCCTCCACCTCGAGAACGGTGTCCGGGGCCACCGACCTCTTGATCAGGGCGAGCGCCACGGGGCCGTATTCGTGGTGTTGGACGACGGTCCCGACGCGCCCGACGGTGCGGCCACCGGCGAGGACCTCGGCGCCGGGGGAGAGCGACTGGTCGCCGCCGGAGCCGTCCAGGTGCAGCCGTACGAGGACCCGGGGGGACTTGCCGAGGTTGTGGACGCGGGAGACCGTCTCCTGGCCCCGGTAGCACCCCTTGTCCAGGTGGACCGCGCCGCGCTGTGCCACCTCGCCGATCCACGTGGGGACCTCGTGGGGGATGGTCTTCTCGTCGGTGTCCACGCCGAGCCGGGCCCGGAGTGGGTCCGTCTCCACCGCGCGGAGGGCCTCGAACGCCCACGAGCCGGCCGGACGGGCGCCGGCCCGGACCGCTGCGTCGAACCAGGCGGGCAGTCCGGCCCGGGGGACGAGGAGATCGACCGAGCCCGCCAACGGCCACGGCATCCGTCGCGCGATCCCGCCCCCCGGCAGCGGGACGCTCGCGTAGTCGCCGACGGGGAGCTCCACCGTGGTCCCGTCCGGAGCGGTGAGGGCACCGGGGAGCCCGGTGCCGGCGAGGGTGACGACGACGAGGTCGGCGGCCTCCGGAGTCGCGTCGGCCCAGAAGACCATCCGGGACAGGAACGTGAGCAGCGCCGCGCCCCGGCCGGGTTCGGTGTCCATGACGAGGGTCCCGTCGACGTCGGAGAGCACCATGTGGTGCTCCACCCGGCCGTTGGCGTCCAGGATCAGCGTCTCGCCACCACGGCGGTCCGCGAGTTCGGACACGTGCTGGGAGACGAAGCCCTCGAGCCAGGTCAGCCGCTCGCCGCCGCCGATGGTCAGCACGTCGCGGTGGGAGCGGTCGACGACCACCACGGAGGTGGTGGCCGCGCGCTGCTCACCGAAGGGGTCGCCATAGTGGAACGGGACCCCGGCGTCCGGGCCCGGTCCCGTGGTGTCCACGGCACCGGGACGGGTCAGGATCGGGCTCTGGTAGCCATCGTCGGTCCGGTCTGGCACAGCTGGGACGGTCACGATCGCGATCCTACGTGCGTCGTCGTAGTGTTGCCGCCATGGGCACTGCGGCAGGAGAAGGAGCGGACCGGGCGACGGACCGGGGGGCGGACGCGCGGGTGGTCGTCCTGGTCGCCGGCGGGCCGGACGGCCCACACCCCCGGGTGCACCCCGCCGGCGAGCCGTTGCTGCTCGCCGACGACCTCGCCGCCGTCCGGGGGGACGGGTGTTTCGAGACCCTGCTCGTCGTGGGTGGTCGACCGGCCAAACCGGAGCGACATCTCGCCCGGTTGGCCAGGTCGGCAGCTGCTCTCGGTCTCACCGGACCCACGGCCGGGGAGTGGGGGGCGGGGATCGCGTTGGCCGCGCGGGAATGGGGCCCGGGTTCCGAGGGGATGCTGCGCCTGGTGCTGTCCCGTGGCCCCGAGCGCGGGGGGCCGGAGACGGCCTACATCACCGTCGCCCCGGTCGGTCCGCACGCCGTGCGGGCGCGTGCGGAGGGCATCGCCGTGACCGTGCTGGGCAGGGGGTTCCCGGCGGACTTCGCCGCGTCGGCGCCCTGGATGCTGCTGGGCGCCAAGACCCTGTCCTACGCGTCCAACATGGCCGCCCTACGCCACGCGGCCGCCGACGGGTACGACGACGTGGTGTATCTGTCCTCCGAGGGAGAGGTACTCGAGGGCCCCCGGTCGACGATCCTCATCGCCCGATCGGGTGAACTCGTCAGTCCGCCGGCGGAGGTCGGGATCCTCGAGGGCACCACGCTCGGGGCGCTCGCCGAGGTCGCGGAGCGGGAGGGTGTACCGGTCCGCCGCGAACGGCTCCTGCTGTCGGATCTGCTCACGGCCGACGCCGTGTGGTTGCTCTCCTCGGTCACCCTCGCCGCCCGGGTCCGCCGGATCGACGACGTGACGCTGGACGGGGCGTATCCCGGGATCGACGTCGCCGGGATGGTCGACCGGGCGGTCGGGCGGGCCTGACGTCCCGTGCGGGACATCGGCCGACACCCGTCGCCGGTCCGAAGGCCGACGCGGACCACGGGTCGGTAGGCCGACGCCGGGCGCGGTCAGCCGGCGACGGGC
>NZ_JAALEA010000483.1 GCF_014145145.1 Dietzia cercidiphylli | reverse complement strand
TGGGCAGGTCGAGGGTCTTGGAGGCGAGGTTCGCCACGGTCGGGGCGTTCGCCACACCGACCTCGACGAAGCACTCGATGCCGAGTCCGCCGCGCTCCACGGGCGTGAAGAGCAGCTCCTGGGTCTCGATCCAGCGGACCGGGCTGGCGAACTGCCAGGCCAGCAGCTCGACCAGGAGGAGGCGTCCCAGACGCGTCGGGGTGGCAGACCAGGAGTCCCAGTCGGCCAGGACGTCGGCGAGGGAGTCGGCCGGCACGAGGTCGGCGATCTCCTGCACGAAGTCACGCTCGAGGCTGAACAGGCGCGGGACCAGGTTGGGGATGTAGCGGCCCACCAGCACCGAGATGTCGATGTCGTGCGGGATCAGCGCGTCGAGGGTGGCCCGGAAGTCCGGGACGCCGCCGCGCAGGACGGTGGAGTGGAAGGGCACGTCGATGCCCGGCACCAGGATGAAGGCGTTCTTGCCCCCGGACCGCTCGAGCTCACGCTCGACGGCCTTCTCCAGCGCCTTGCAGCCGGCGACGGTGCCGGCCAGCGCGTACTGGGATCCCGCGAGGTTGTAGTTGACGATCTCGATGAACTCACCCGAGTCCTCGGCCACGGCGGCCACCCAGTCCACGACCTCGTCGTCGCCGATGCCCATCTGCGACGGCCGGATCGCGGCCATCCGGTAGTCGGACCGGCCCTCGGAATCGCGCGGGACCAGCTCGTGCATGGTCGCTCCGCGCTGGAAGACGATCTCCAGCAGCGGCTCGAGCTCGAGCGTGCCGGAGATGGCGGCCAGGGCGTCGTACTCGCCGATCGAGTGGCCGGCGAAGTAGGCGCCGTCGATGAACAACCCGTCGGCCTCGAGTTCGGCGCGCTGCGCCACCGCGAGGCACGCCATGGCGACCTGGGTGAACTGGGTCAGGTAGAGCACGCCGTCGGGATGCCGGTGGACGGTGCCACGGACGGTCACCTCGGTCGGGTTCTCACGGACGAGCGCCAGGATGGAGAAGCCGAGGGCCTCGCGGGTGTGCGCGTCGGCGCGGTCCCAGATCTCGCGGGCGGCCGGGCAGCGGGTGCGTCCCTCCATGCCCATCCCCTTGGCCTGGATGCCCTGGCCGGGGAAGGCGTAGACGGTGCGCGGGGCCTCGGTCAGGGCGGTGGCGGCCATGACGGTGGCACCGTCGACCGTGCACGTGACCTCGAGGACCTGGCCGCCGGCGAGACGGCCGGTCTGGACGGCACGGACCTTGATGTGGTCGCCCGGTCGGACCGGGGCGAGCATGCGGGCGGTCCAGCCGGCGATCCGCAGGGCGGGGGTCTTCCCGTCCGAGGCCTGGACCGCGTGCTGCGCGGCGGCCGAGAGCCACATTCCGTGGACGATCACGCCACCCAGGCCGGCGAGGTCGGCCGCGGTGTCGGAGACGTGGATGGGGTTGTGGTCGCCGGAGACCAGCGCGAAGGCGGTCATGTCGTGCGGCGCGATGAGCGCGGTGGACACCCGCTGCTGGCGGCTCGTCTCGGCCGGGGTCACGGGTGCGCCCTCGGCGCTGACCAGGGCGCCGCCGGCCG
>NZ_JAALEA010000482.1 GCF_014145145.1 Dietzia cercidiphylli | reverse complement strand
GCCGCGGTGATCGTCGCGGGGCTGGCCCTCGTCGTCGTCGTGGTCCTGGGATTCGCGCTGTCCGGCCCCGGATCCGACTCCGGCAACGGCCCCACCGACCAGGTGCGCGGCCCGTTGCCGCCCCAGGCCTGGCAGGCCCCCGAGCGCGCGCCGGGCGAGTTGTTCGACGTCGAGGGGCGGTTCACCGTGATGGCCTCCCCGGGCGAGCCGGTCTCCGGCGACGGATCCGGCTGCGACCTGCCCGTCACGCTCTCGGACATCGGCGAGGGCACGCGGATCACGTTGACCGAGGGCGTGTCGACCACCCTCGGCAGCACCATGCTCGCCTACGCCGGGGGCGATCTCTCCTCCTGCACCTTCACCTTCGATTTCGGCGCGGTCCCCTCCGGCGCGCCCTTCTACCTGATCGAGATCCCCGGGCGTGGGCAGCTCACCTATACCGAGGACGAACTGCGCGCGGGCGTGGACATCACGCTCGGCCGGTGATGACCGGATCCGCCACGCCGGGACCCGTCGGCCCGGTCCCGTCCGCGATCGTGGACCTGCCCGTCACGCCCGCCGGCGACGTCCCCCGGGAGGCCCACCTGCTGGACTCCGGCCACCACGGCATCTCCATGAACCCCCAGGGCACCAAGATCTGCGTCGCGGGCACCATGAGCGACTACGCCACCGTGGTCGACCGGGAGACCCTGCAACACGGGCCGCTGGTCTCGACCGGCCTCAAGTCCTACTGGGTGACCACCGACCTCACCGGGGAGAACTGCTTCGTGTCCTGGGCCAAGAGCAACACGGTCAGCGTGCTGTCCTTCGAGACCGGCGAGGAGGTGGCCCGGATCCCCGTCGGGTACCACCCCCAGCGCATGCGGATCGGTGTGGCGCCGCAGGACTGGGGCGGCAACCCGGTGCCGCTCCCCGCTCCGGGAAACCCCCTGCCCGTGTTCTCCTGACCGCCGGGTCCGGCGCCGGCGGCTATCCTGGGGCACCGGCGGACGCCGACGGCAGGTAGTGAGGAGGCGCGGAGGTGGTGAGGATCCCAGGGGAGGACGACGACGCCTTCTCCCGCGCCACGGACGTCGAGCGCCTCGTGTCGGACATCGACCTCTCGCCGTATCTCGGCAGGGCCGCCGACCCCACGACCACGCCGCTGGCGGACCCCGTCCCGGTCTCCACGGCCACTCCCCCGCTGTTGGCCCTCCGCGATCTCCTCGCCGACCCGCGCTTCATCGGGTTGTTCGCCCGTGCCCTGCGCGAGGCCGACCCGGATTTCCGCGAACTGTTCCCCCGCGACGCCTCCGGGGTGCTCGGCGAGTTCGTCCGCGCGATGACGTGGGCGCTCGAGACCGTCGAGGACGCCCGGGGGGACGAGGCCGAGGTCGCCCAGGTGGTGGAGTTCGCCCGCCACCTGGGCGCCGACCACCGCAAACTCGAACTCTCCGCCCGCCACCACCAGCGCTTCGGCGAGGCCCTCGCCAGCACTCTCCGCCACCTGGCCGGTGGCGGCTGGGATGACCGGTTGTCCACCACGCTGGGCACCGCGTACCGGGCACTGTCGACCGCGCTCCAGGAGGGCGCGGCCGCCGGGCAGGGGCCCGCGAGGGTCGGCGCGACCGTCGTCGAGGCCCTCCGGCCGACCCGCGACGTGGCGGTGGTCAGGCTGATCACCGACGTGATGGTGGACTACCACCCGGGCCAGTACCTCAGCGTCCTGACGCCGTACACGCCGGGCGTGTGGCGCCGGTTCAGCCCGTCGATCCCGGCCAACCCGGCCGGCCAGATCGAGTTCCACGTCCGCGACGTCCCCGGTGGCGCGCTCAGCGGATCGCTGGTCCGGGGTGTCGGGGTGGGCGACCGGTGGGTCCTGGCGAGGCCCCTCGGGCTGCTCGAGGTGGACCGCACCGAACCCGTCCGCGACGTGCTGATGGTGGCCGGCGGCACCGGCATCGCCCCGCTGCGCTGCCTGCTGCTGGACATGATGCGCCACGGTTTCAACCCCCGCGTGCACCTGTTCTACGGCGCGCGGCACCCCGGCGACCTCTACGATCTGCCGACACTCGTCGACCTGGCCGCCACCGCGCCGTGGCTCACCATCCAGCCGGTCTCCGAGGAGGACACCGACCCGTGGTGGGCCGGCGCGCGTCAGGACCTGCCCCGCACACTGCACCGGCGTCAGACGGGGACGCTGGTGGACGTGGTGACCGGCTGGGGTTCGTGGGCGGATCGCCAGGTACTGCTGTCCGGGTCACCGGAGATGCTGCGCGCCACCGTCCGCGGGATGGTCGCGGTCGGCACCCCCCGCGAGAACATCAGGTTCGACCGGCCCTGACCCGCGGCCGGGTCGGCCCGGGGTCAGGACTCCTCGACGTCCGCCCCGGCGCGGTCGCCGCCGTCCTCCGCGGCGTCCTCACCCGCG
>NZ_JAALEA010000481.1 GCF_014145145.1 Dietzia cercidiphylli | reverse complement strand
GACATGCGCCGCACCTAGAGTGAACGCATGACCAGCTCGGTGTCCCGCCCCCTCCGCCTCCTGCTCGTGGTGCTGTCCGGCGCCGCGGCCCTGCTGCTGATGCTGCTCCCGCTCGCCCCGGCAGGCGCCCAGGCTCCGGCACCCGCCCCCGCCCCCGCGCAGGACTCGACGGTCGGCGTCGGTATCACGGACCGGGCCGGTGTGCTCTCGGCCGGTGACCAGGATCTCCTGCGTACCGAGACGGCGCGCATCCCGTTCCCGCCGCAGGTGCAGCGGGTCGAGTACCTGGTCTTCGACGACGGGAACGAGAACCTCAACGACACCACCGAGCGCTTCGCCCAGGCCGAGCGGCCGGAGCTGGTGTCGGAGGATCGCGAGAAGTGGGCGCCCGGAACGCTGATCGTGGCCAATGACGTGGAGTCGCGGCAGGTCGGCATCTACTGCGGCGACGACGTCTGCGTGGCACTCGACCTCTTCGAGGGCCGGCACCTCGACGGCTCGCTGGAGGCGATGAAGGACCCGATGCGGCGCGAGAACCACGCGGTGGGCCTGCTCTCGGGTGCGCAGGCGGCGGCCGACCCCACGGTCCTGGCACCGGAACCCGAGGGCATGCCGTCCTGGCTGCCGTGGGCCCTCGGCGGCGCGGGGGTCGTCGGCGCGGGCGCGATCGGTGCCGGCGTCGCGGCGAGCCGCAAGAAGAAGGCGACGACGGCGAGGGAACGCTACGACCGGGTCTCCCGCGAGTACGGGCGGGTCGCGGGGGAGCTCACCGGGCTGGACATCCGCGCCAACTCGCTCACCTCCCCGCTGGCCGACGACGAACTGCGCTCGCAGTGGGAGGACGTGCGGGACCGCTTCCTCGCGCTGGACACCGTCATGGGACGGATCGGGGACCTGCGGCCGGAGTCGACCGATGCCGAGTTCCGCGAGAAGGCCGACGACATCGAGACAGCGCACACCACTGTCGATCAGATGGAGGCGGCGGAGGAGAACATCGACCAGCTCTTCCGCATGGAACAGGGTGACGCCGACGTGCGCCGCCGCCAGCTCGGGGAACTGCACGAAGACATGCTGGCCGCCGCGCTGGGGACGGAGGACGAGCGTCTCGCCGCCGAGGCCAAGGCCCTCGACGCGCGGGCGGACGAGCTCTCCCGGGACACGCAGGCGACCGACTTCATGGACCGCTACGCGCGACTGGTGGTGGACTACCGGCTCGTGGTGGAGGCCATCCGGGCCCGCGAGATGGCGGATGTCGAGGCAGCGGACGACGCGGGTGACCGCCACGCGCCGAGGCTGTACGACCGGGACTGGCGCGCCGGCTACGGCTACAACGGCTTCGTGCCGTTCTACGTGGTCTCGAGCTGGCACGCCCACGACGTGCAGGCGGCCCAGGCGGCGAGTTCCACCAACACGAGCTACTCCAACGCCTCGTTCTCCGGTGGCGGCGGGTCGAGCGGGTACTAGACCCCCGGCGCCCGCCTCAGCCCTCGACGATCTCGACCGACTCGATCGTGTGCACGGTCCGCGGCGCGCCCTGCGGGCTGCCGTCGTCCTCGATCGCCGTGACGGCGTCCATCCCGTCGGTGACGGTGCCGAAGAGGCTGTAGGCCGGCGGCAGGGAGACGCCGGAGTCGCCGGTGACGATGAAGAACTGGGAGCCGTTGGTGTCCGGGCCGGCGTTGGCCATGGCCATGGACCCGATCTCGTACTCGCCCTCGGCGGGGAGCTCGTCGGAGAACTGGTAGCCCGGTCCGCCGCTGCCGGTGCCCTGCGGGTCGCCGCCCTGGATCATGAAGCCGGGGATCACCCGGTGGAAGGTGATGCCCTCGTAGTACTTGTGGCGGGCCAGGAAGACGAAGTTGTTCACCGTCTCCGGCGCCTTGTCCTCGAGCAGGTCCACGGTCACCACGCCGGCGTCGGTGGTGATCACGGCGGAGTAGTCGACCCCGGGGGTCAGGCACATCGGCGGGGCGGAGTCGAACGAGGTGATGCGCTCGTCGGTGCCCTCGGCGGGCGGGCACTCGACCGCGTCGGCCGTTCCTCCGTCGGACGCCTCGGCCCCGGTCTGCGTCCCCGCGGTCGTGCCGGTGGCCGCGTCCTCGGCGGGTGAGTCGTCGGTGCCGCACCCGGCGAGCGCCAGGGGCACCGACAGGGCGAGGATGCCCAGGGCGGTGCGGAGGGTCGGACGGGGCCGGGCTGTGGCGGAGAGCTGCATGAGACAAACCTACGTGGCGCGTCCACGCCGCTGAACCCCCGGTTCCGCGTGGTGGGAGGGATCGCCCCGGCCCGCCGGGTACGATCGACCCGGCTTTCGACTAGGGACGGGGACTCATCCATATGCACCACCACGGCCACCACGAACTGGTCGACGAGGTCGAGCGGTCGGTCGCCGGTCTCGCGGACCCGATCGGCCGGGAGTGCCTCCAGCGGGTCATCCTGCCCCGGGCCGGCGAGCCGCTGGACGTGAGATCGCTCTACCTCGCCGAGGCCCCCACCAACGCCCGCCGCGCCCACTCCGCCGGCCGCACCACCCTGAGCGTCGGCGCGGATTCCGAGGTCTCCTTCGCCACCTACTTCAACGCCTTCGCGGCGGCGTACTGGCGTCGTTGGACGATCCTCGGTGAGGTGGTCCTGCGGCTGACGATCCGCGGCGCCGGCCGTGTGGACCTCTACCGGTCCAAGATCGACGGCTCGCGCATCGCGATCACCGGGGACGTCGTGGGCGAGCCGGGCGAGTCGGGGGCGGACCGGGTCACGACGGTCGAGTTCGTCTGCGACCTGGGCCCGTTCGAGGACGGCGGGTGGATCTGGTTCGACCTCACCTCCGACACGGACGTCGAGGTGCTCGCCGGTGGGTGGTACTCGGCCGTGGACGCGCCGGCCACCCGCCCGGACGCGGGCCCGGACGGCACCCCCGATCCGTCGGTGCAGGTGCCCAACGACCGCCGGGTGACCGTCGGTATCCCGACCTTCAACCGCCCCGGGGACGCGGTCGCGGCGCTGCGGGCGCTCACCTCCGACCCCGAGGTGGACGCGGTCCTGGACGCGGTGCTCATGCCGGACCAGGGCGACCGCAAGGTGCGTGACGAGCCCGGGTTCGCGGAGGCCGCCGAGTACCTCGGCGAGCGCCTGCGGATCTTCGATCAGCCCAACCTGGGTGGCTCTGGTGGGTACAGCCGCATCATGTACGAGGCCCGGCGGCTCACCGATTCGCCGTACATCCTGTACATGGACGACGACATCGAGATCGAGCCCGACTCGATCCTGCGGGCGCTGGCCTTCGCCCGCTTCTCGCGCGTGCCGATGCTGGTCGGCGGCCAGATGCTCAACCTCCAGGAGCGCAGCCACCTCCACACCATGGGCGAGGTGGTGGGGGCGCACGACTTCATGTGGACCGCCGCCCCGCACGCGGACTACGACTACGACTTCTCCCGGTACCCCCTCACCGACCGGGAGAACCCCAAGGAACTGCACCGCCGGATCGACGTGGACTACAACGGCTGGTGGATGTGCCTGATCCCGCGGGTGGTCGCGGAGAAGATCGGGCAGCCCCTGCCGCTGTTCATCAAGTGGGACGACGCGGAGTACGGGCTTCGGGCGCGCCGCGCCGGCCACCCCACGGTGTCCATGCCGGGTGTGGCGATCTGGCATATGGCGTGGTCGGACAAGGACGACGCGATCGACTGGCAGGCCTACTTCCACCTGCGCAACCGACTGGTGGTGGCGTCGCTGTACCACGACGGCGACCACAAGGGGATCATGCAGTCCAGCCTCAAGGCGCTGGTCAAGCACCTGGTGTGCCTCGAGTACTCGACTGTGGCCATCCAGATCGAGGCCATCCGCGACTTCCTGCGCGGACCGGAGGCGCTCTACGAACTGCTGCCGACGGCCCTGCCCAAGGTCCGGGCGATGCGCGCGCAGTTCCCCGACGCCGTGGTCATCCCCTCGGCCGTGGACCTGCCCGCGCCCTCCGGCGGCCCGGCGGGGATCCACTCCGAACCCCGGGGCCCGGTCCGCAAGGCGCTCGCCCTGGCAAAGGGCCTCTCGCACACCCTCAGCCGGGACGACAAGGCGCACCACGAGGTGCCGCAGGCCAACTTCCCGCCCGTGGAGGCGCGCTGGTACTCGCTGAGCCGGGTCGACGGCGCCACCGTCACCACCGCCGACGGGCGCGGGGTGGTCTACCGCAAGCGCGACCGTGAGCAGGCCGGATCCCTGTTCGCCGAGTCGGTGGCCGTGCACAGGGAGCTCTTCCGCCGGTTCCCGGAGATGCGGCGCCGCTACCGTGATGCGCACACCGAACTCGTCACCAAGGAGGCCTGGAGCCGTGTCTTCGACGCCTGAGACCGCACCCGGGCCGGCCGGCCCCGACCACGCCGGCACGGGGCCGACGGTGGAGATCCCCGTCCCGACCGGTGAGGTCCGGTTGCTGGCCGGGATCCAGCGCCGGCTCCTCGCGGTGCCCGGATCGCGTGAGGCCGCCGTGACGCTCTCGCACGTCGGGGAGCACGCGCTGGGCTGGATGGCGATCTCGGCGGTCGGCGTGGTGGCCGACCCC
>NZ_JAALEA010000480.1 GCF_014145145.1 Dietzia cercidiphylli | reverse complement strand
CACTGAAACGGACTCTCATCCATTTCAGCGTCGTTCACCGCCGGTTCCATACCCGTGTCCGCGCCGGATCCTCGTGAGACCGGCCACACCACCGCCCGCGTCCAGGCACCCCTGGCGGGACCGCGGATATGCGCCGCACCCCGCTCACGTGGTGGAATCGGGGGCATGGACGAGTTCAGGGAAGAGCCTTCGAAGTACATCTGGCGATGGACCGTCTGGTCCTGGGTGTGCGTGGGCATCGCCGCCCTCATCGTGATGATGGGCCTGACCGGCGGCGGTTCGCTCACCCCGTGGATCATCGGCGCGCTCGCCGTCGCGGTCGTCGGCGGCGTCGGGTTCGGGTTCGTGCCCCGGGCCTCGCTCGGCCAGACCAGGCGGCCCATGACCACCGGGGCCAAGCGGAAGGCCGCCCGAAAGGGACCCCGGAACAGCTGACGGCCGGAGGCTTCGTGCTAATCTGAACCCGCCTTCGGGCAGCATCGCCGATGTAGTTCAATGGTAGAACTTCTGCTTCCCAAGCAGACAGCGCGGGTTCGATTCCCGTCATCGGCTCAGAGATCGAGGCCCTCCCGTCACGGGAGGGCCTCGAGTCGTCTCACCGGGTGCTCAACGCGGTCAGGAGTCCGGCCCGGGCCGCCCCGGCTCGGTGCGTCCCGGCTCGGTCCGTCCCGACCCCGCCCCTGACGACCCGCCCCTGCCGTTGCCGTTGTCGCCACCGCGGCGACGCAGGAGCTGGAATCCGGGGATGCCCTGGACGGCCTCGAGACACTGCTGCGCCACCTCGAGGATCTGGTGGACCTCGGGAGCCACGGTGTCCAACGAGGCGAGCACCGGCATCACGTCGTTCTCGAGACTGTCTCCCAACGCGGGCAGATGGTCGATGAACTGCACGACCGCCTTGATCTCCTCGGAATCGACCGATTCGAGGATCTCGTCGGCGATCGGTTCCAGCAGCGCGATGGTCTTGTCCGTCCACACCAGCACCTCTGTGAGGCGGGTCGCCACCCTCCTGGCGGTCTCCGGCGAGAGTTCGGCGTCGACCAACAGTGCCTCGACGACGGGCTTGACGGGCGCCAGCGCGGACTCGGCGAAGTCGACCATCGGCACGATCCGGTCCATGAGCCCGCCCGCCGAGGTCACGAGCCCGTCCGCGGTGTCGACCGTCGAGCCGACGCGCACCACGACCGCGTCCGCCGAGTCCACCGTCGAGTCGACCCTGAGCACCACGCTGTCCGCGACGTCCACGGTCGCACCGATACGAGCCACGATCCCGTCCGCCGAGTCCACGGTCGACCCCACCCTGCCGACGATCCCGTCAGCCGAGTCCACGGTCGACCCCACCCGGGCGACGATCGAGTCGGCGGAGGAGACCGTGCGCTCGACGTCGTCGACCACCCGGTCGGCCCGCGAGACCGTGGTCCGTACCCCGTCGACGGTCTCCGCGGCCGTCACCACGATCCCGTCGATCGACGACACGGTCCGCTCGACCTCGTCCAACAGTCGCTGGACGCGCCGCACGATGGACTCCACGTCCTCCAGGAGCGCCATCACCCGCGCGGGCAGGAGGAGGAACTCCCGCGCCATCGAGAGCTCCCACTCGACCACCCGGAACGCGCTCTGGACGAGGGACGACGGGGACGGGACCCGCACCTGCATGTCAGCCATGGATCGATTCTGCCCGAACATCCCACCCGGGACCTCCCGATCAGCGCACCATGGAGGAAGCGGCGGGCGGACAGACCGGACAGCGTTCCCGGAAGGGGCACGAGATGAACGCACAGCGGGTCACGACCTTCGATGATCTACGGCTCGACGACGCACCCGAGTACGGAGGGAAGTCGGCCAATCTCGGGGAGATGACGGGCGCCGGGCTCGCCGTGCCGCCCGGGTTCGCGATCGGCCAGTCGGCGTATCTGGAGGCGATGGACGCCGGCGGCGTCCGCGCGCGCCTCCACACCGAGCGGGTGCCGGAGGAGGGACTCACCGAGGCCGAGCTCATCGCCAGGTCACAGGACCTGACGCGGACCGTCGCGCAGGTGGAGCTGCCGGCCCGGCTGCGCGAGTCGATCCTCGAGCACTACCGCGCGCTGGGCACCGACGTCCCGGTCGCGGTCCGTAGCTCCGCCCCCGCCGAGGACGCCGGCGACACGTCATTCGCCGGGATCCACGAGTCCTACACCGACGTCGTCGGCGGGGACGCCCTGCTCGACGCGGTCCGCAGGTGCTGGTGCTCGCTGTGGTCCCCGCGGGCGATGACCTACCGGGCGGTGTCGGGGTACGACGAGGAGCCCTCCATCGCCGTGGTCGTCCAACGGATGGTCCGCTCCGACACCTCCGGGGTGGCCTTCACCGCGGACCCCCGCACCTCCCAGACCGACCGGGTGGTGATTGAGGCGGCCTTCGGACTCGGGGAGGTCGTCGTGGGCGGGAAGGTCGAACCCGACACCTACGTCGTCGCCAAGTCCGACCTGCGCATCCTCACCGCCCACGTGGGCCGGAAGGTCGCGCGGATCGTCGCCGGCCGCACCGGGGACGGGCTGGTGCCCGTCCCCGAGGAGATGCAGACCGCCCGCGTCCTCGACGACGAGCAGGTCCGTGCCGTCGCCCGGCTGGCGATGGCGTCCGAGGCGCACTACGGCACACCGCAGGACACCGAGTTCGCGATCGAGGACGGCGAGCTCTACCTCGTCCAGGCCCGGCCGATCACCACCCTCGCGGGTCGGGCGACGGCCGGGGATCCGGCGGGCGGGGCGGGCGACGCCGGGACCGCGACCGACACCGACGTCGACCCGATCGTCGAGGGACTGGGCGCGG
>NZ_JAALEA010000047.1 GCF_014145145.1 Dietzia cercidiphylli | reverse complement strand
ACGGCGGCGCGAGACCGCGCCGACGGATCTGACGAGGTGGGCGTGACGGCCCCCGGGGCCGGGCCCGGTGCCATCGTCACGCCCGACGACGGGTGGCGGCCTCGGCCAGGTCGCGCAGGGTGACCCGGCCGTGCTCGCTCACCGCGTCCGAACCGATCGCGTCCAGGGCCCGCACGGTCAGGGTGTCGATCTCCGCCTCGACGGAGGCGACCGCCCCCGAGTCCACGAGGATCCGGCGAGCCCGCTCGAGGTCGTCGGTGTCGAGGTCGGTGCCCAGGACCGAGAGCAGGAAATCCGAGTCCCCGGTCGGTGCCAGGGCGGTCGCCCTGGCCAACAGGAGGGTGCGCTTGCCCTCACGGAGGTCGTCCCCGGACGGCTTGCCCGTGACCTCGGGGTCACCGAACACACCGAGCATGTCATCGCGGAGTTGGAAGGCCTGCCCCACGGCCACACCGAACTCGCGGAGCGCCGCGACGGTGTCGGCGCCGGCCCCGGCGAGCTCGGCACCGATGTGGAGCGGCCGCTCGACGGTGTACGCCGCGGTCTTGAACCGGTTGATCCGGGCCGGCGTCAGCTCGTCCGTCGCACCGGAGGATTCCGCGAGGATGTCGAGCATCTGACCCGAGAGCACCTCGGTCTTCATCGCGTACCAGGGCGCGAGCGCCCGGCCGAGTGCGGCCGGATCCGCGCCCGAGGTCACGAACATCTCGTCCGCCCAGGTCAGGGCCAGGTCTCCGACGAGGATCGCCTGCGAGACCCCGTACCGGGCGGGGTCCCCGGACCATCCCAGTCCCCGGTGGGCCGCCTCGATCGAGCGATGGACGGTGGGTCGGCCGCGACGGGTGTCGGAGGCGTCCACGATGTCGTCGTGGATGAGGGCGCACGCCTGGATCAGCTCGAGTGCCGCGCAGGCGGTGACGATCTCGTCCGGGACGACGGCGTCCGCCGGGCTCACGGCCGACCATCCCGCCAGGCCGAACCGGGGCCGCATCCGTTTGCCACCACTGAGGACGAAGTCCGCGAGCAGGCCCGCCAGGGTGTCGACCCGCTCGTCGACCCCTGACACGACCCGGCGCCGTCCGTCGAGATGGCGGCGGAGGGCGCCGAGGATCCGCTCTCCGTCGTCTGGACGAGTCGCCGTGACCACGGTCACCATCCCTTCCGGGCGCCGCCGCCCGGCAGCCCTCGATACCGTGATCCTAGTCGCCGGGCGGAGGTCGGCACCGACGCGTGTCGGGCTACCCTGGTCCGGTGACCCAGCTACCCGACATCGACCCAGCGGGCGGCGACCGACACCCGAGCATCGTGGACCGGATCGCCTCGTCGAGCACCCCCAGGGTGCCCTTCTCCGTCGAGTTCTACCCACCCCGGGACGAGGCCGCGGAGGCACGTCTCTGGCGGGCCGCCTCCGTCTTCTCCGAACTGGGTGCGGCGTTCGTGTCCGTCACCTACGGGGCCGGCGGGTCCACCCGTGACCGGACGGTCAGGGTCGTCGAGAAGGTCGTCAGCGAGACCGACCTGGTGCCCATCGCCCACCTGACGGCCGTGGGGCACACGATCGCCGAACTGCGCGAGATGATCCAGATGTACGCCGACGTCGGTGTCACCAACATCCTCGCCCTCCGGGGGGACCCCCCCGGGGACCCGTTGGGTGACTGGACCCCGCACCCCGAGGGTCTGCACTACGCGGAGGAGCTCGTGCGACTGATCCACGAGGTCGGGGACTTCCACGTGGGTGTCGCGTCCTTCCCGGAGGGGCACTACCGGGCGCGGGACCTGGACCACGACACCGAGATCCTGCTCAACAAACTGCGCGCCGGCGCCGAGTACTCGATCACGCAGATGTTCTGGGACGTGGAACACTACCTGCGTCTCCGGGACCGTCTCGCGGTCGCGGACCCGGAGCAGGCGGCCAAGCCGATCATCCCCGGGCTCATGCCCGTGACGAGCCTGCGTCAGGTCCGCCGGATGGTGGAACTGTCGGGGTGCGCCCTCCCGGACGGCCTGTCCGACCGGTTGCGCGCGGCGGCGGGTGACGGGCCCGAGGAGGACCGTGCCGCGGTCCGCGAGGTGGGGATCGAGTTCGCCACCGAACTCTGTGAGCGTCTGATCGGCGAGGGCGTGCCCTGCCTGCACTTCAACACCCTCAACTTCTCCCGTGCCACGCATGAGGTGTTGGCCAACCTGTCGATGGTCCCGTCCCCGGGGGTCGGGGCGACCAGGGCCTGAGGCGGTGCTCCCGCGGTCCGTGCGCCCCGCCGGCTCCCCGTGAGATCAGCGCGCGAGTCGGTCCGACCGGGCCCGCGAGGTCCGGGCGGCCAGGATCGTCCCGATCGACACCAGTAGAGCAGCGCCTATCCCGACGATCATCCACACCGCGAAACCGCGGGTCGCCGGATCCGGGTAGGACGAGGACGCCTGCATCCGGGTGATGGACCCCGGCGCCGGTGTCCAGCTCACGGAGTTACCCCCACCCAGCGTGCCGTTCGTCTCCCCGATGCGGTTGGGGAACGTGAGGTCCACCCGGGTGGACGCGGAATCCGCCCGGTCCGCCGGTATTCCGGAGAGGTCCACCGAGCCGGTGAAGGACACCGTGTCGCCGCTCCGGCGGAAACCCAGGGTGTACGGCCTCGCCCCCTCGACCTCGATGGCCAGCGAGAGCGCGTCGACCTCTGCGAAGGTCAACTGGGTGAAGTAGATCTCCCTGCCGGTGAAGCCGTCCGCGGAGTAGGCGGTGATCCGCACCTTCTGCTCGAGGCCGGACGGAGTGGACAGCCGGTCCAGGGCGGCCGCCTGTGCCGGCTGGTCGCCGGCGACCAGGATGCGACCCGAGACGGTGTCGTCCTTCCGCACACTCATCTGGGCGTTCAGCTGGAGACACCCGGTGAGGACGAACAGCATCGTCACCAGGGCGGTGACGCCCGTGATCCGGCGACGCGCGGGGGAGTGTGCGGCCGTCACGGGGCTGGTCGCGGTGGTGCTCGGTTCGATCACGGTCGTCATTGTGCCCGCGTGCGGCGCCGACGCCGCGTCGACGTGCCGAGTCGGCGACCGACGAGCCGCGCCACCGTCCTCCCGCTGGTGCCGATGACACCCCCGCCGGGATGGGTGGAGGCGCCCGCGAGGAACACGCCGTCGGCGCCGGGGACGGTGTGCCCGGCCAGATCCGGGTGGGGCCGCATGGGGAGCATCTGATCGAGCGACATCTCCACGTGCATCACGTTGCCGCCGATCAGGCCGAGTTCGGTCTCCAGGTCCTCCGGTGTCTGGACGTGACGGTGGACGATCGAGTCGGTGAGCCCGGGGGCGAACCGCTCCGCGGCCGCGATGATCCGGTCCGCCTCACCCGGACCCGCCTGTGACCAGGAGCGCCCGTCCGCCAGGTGCCGCGGGTGCCACTGCGACCACAGTGTCAGTTCGTGCCGACCCGCCGGCGCCAGCGAGGGGTCGAGCGAACTGAAGCTCATGGCGAGGACGGCGGGATCGGCGTCGAGACCGCCGGCCGCGGCGACCCCGTACCGGTGGTCGAGTCGACGGCGGTCCGTCACCAGCAACTGCAGACCGTGCGCACTGGTGGTCGTGGGCACACCCGGGTACCGGGGCAGATCCGTCGTACCCAGCCGGACGACCATCCCCAGCCCGAACCCCGGACGGATCCTGCGGCGCCAGGCCTCGAGGCCCGCCGCGGGGAGTTCGTGGGCCAGGAGGTCCAGCGTGGTGTGGACGTGACAGGCCGCGACGACGGCCGAGCAGTGCAACGACGGGCCCCCCGCGGTATCCACCCGCCAACCGGCCCCCGAGCGGCGGATCGCCGTCGCTCCGGCGCCCGCCGTGACCGATCCGCCGCCGGCCCGGACGGCGGAGACGAGAGCGTCGGCGAGAGCACCCGACCCGCCGATCGCACGGCCGGGAGGGGTCTGGTGCATGAGCGCGGCGAAGCCGATCATCGGCGCGGTGCCGGGATGGGACATCGGCGGTCCGGACTGTGCGCCGAACCAGGACAGGGCGGCCTTGAGCCGCTCGGACGTGAAGGTCTGGTCGAGCAGCGCATCCCCGGAGGACAGGAAGGTCTGGACCGTGCCGAAGGGATCCCGGAGATCGTCGCGTCCGAGGAACGCGGAACCCAGGCGCGGAGCCGTGGGGCGAACGCTGAACCCCTTCATCATCCGCCCGGCGAGGACCTCCCACCGGCGGACGAACCCGCGGTAGGCGTCGGCGTCCGCCCGCCCGCAGGCGGCGGCGATGCTCGCACAGGTCTCGTCGAGGTCGCGGTGGAAGACGAGGGGCGGGGCGTCGCTGCCCGGCGGGGCGGGGGCGAAACCCCACGGGTCACAGTCCACGTACCTCAGCCCGTGGGCGGCCAGGTCCAGCTCCTCAGGGATGCCGGTGTGCCGGATCATCAGGTGGGCCGACGAGCCACGATCCGTGCGGTGCCCGGGGTAGCGCTCGACAGTGGAGGTGGCGCCGCCCAGGACGGTGTCCTTCTCCACCACGTGGACGTCGAGCCCTGCCCGCGCGAGATAGGCGGCGCAGACCAGGCCGTTGTGACCGGAACCGATCACCACGACGTCATGACTGTTGTTCACGCGGGCCTCCGTGTTGGGTGAGGGGGAGCGACCGCGAGAGTACGGCGAACGGCCTGGCGTCGCCTTCGAACCTGTAGGCCCTGAGCACATCCGAGAAGCCCATCGACCGGTACAACCGCCACGCCCCGTTGGCCTCGTCGGGGACCTCGGGGGTCGAGAGCAACACGGATCCCTCCGTGCGACCGGACAGGAACCTGCGGAGCAACTCAGTGCCTATGCCGTGCCCCTGGTAGCGGGGGGAGACGTGGAGCTCCGTCAACTCGACGTAGTCCGTCGGCAGGCGCTGATCCTGTTCTCGCAGCCCTCGCGCGACCTGCTCGTACCACCACTGGCCGGGTGAGCCCCGGTAGCCGTAGCAGATGGCGACCAGGGGCCCACGGGCGTGGCCGAGAAGGCGCCGACGCGGCGCCTCGAAGGCCGCGACCCCGGACCAGCCCTCCCGGTGGCTGTGCTCCATCCACGCGGGGGCGCGGGATCGGATCACCTGGGACGGGTACCCCATGGCGTCGACGTAGACACCGAGCGCCTCCGGCAGTCGGTCACGGAACTCCCCGGCGTCCAGGCTGGTGATCACGGTGTCCATCCACCCCATCTCATCACGTGCGCGCGTTCACGACCTCCAGTTGTGTCGTACCCCGCCGATACCGTGGGGTCCAGAAGGGGAGGTGCAGCGGAGATGGCGTCGAGAACCGCAGTTCGTGCGCCGGGCGGGGGTGGCCTCGGGTCCCTCGGTCGGGCAGGTCGTGCCGAGGTCCACCGGGGCCGGGCGCTGGCCGCGTCGTCACCCGCCGAGCGGTTTCTCGAGTCCTACCGGGCGGCGCGTTCGGCGGCGGCGGCGCTCCTGTCCCCGGGGCCGCGTCGCAGGGGCCCGTCCGATGTGTGGCACCGGCTCGCCGCAGAGGTTCCCGAGCTGGCGGAATGGGCCTCCGCCTTCGGCGGTTACTCGGCCCTCGCGGCCGCCGTGGAGGACGGGCTCCCCCGAACGGTCACACCCCGCATGGCGGATGACTTCCTCTGGGCTGTCGGTCGTTTCCTCGACCTGGTCGACGAGCGGCTGGGAGTACTGGGTCCGGCGGCGTGAGGTCGAGGACGCCCTGTGGACCGGGCTTCTGCCGCGTACTCGGAATCCCGGTGGTCACCACCGCGTCGCGCTCGTATGATGGAGTCAACCCTTGACCGGCTGATCCCCGTAGACGGTCGACGTCACACGGCCGAGCCGGCCGAGCTCGTAACCGCGAGCGTTCTAAGGAGGTCGAAGTGCCCCTGTCAGAGCACGAGCAGCGCATGCTCGACGAGATCGAGAATGCGCTCTACGCCGACGACCCCAAGTTCGCGTCGTCTGTTCGAAAGACCGGTGGGACCGGTGGCCGCCGTCCTGCCGGGCTGGTGGTGATCCTCGGTCTCGTGGGGGTCGCGCTCCTCGTGGGCGGGTTGGCACTCGACTTCAAACCGGGCGGGTTTCCCGTCCTCAGTCTCGTGGGTTTCCTCGTGATGTTCGCGGCGGGTGTGCTCGCCATGCGCGCGGTGCCGTCCAAGGCGTCGTCGTCGGCCGGTTCCGCGGGCGGAGCCCGGGTGCCGGGTACGGGTAAGGCGTCCACCAAGGGGGCCGAGGGCCAGAGCTACTCCTCTCGCATGGAGGATCGCTTCCGCCGTCGCTTCGAGCAGTAGCCAGAACGACTGATCACGTCCCGGGAGGGGCGAGCGCATCCGCGCTCGCCCCTCCTGCCTATTTCGGCGGCGAGCGTCTCGGCCGCGTGGGAACTCGGTGATGCCGGGTCGCCCTGCGTCGGCGCGCCCCACCGTGCGCCCCCCGGCTCTCCACTTCGCCCCACCGGGGGCCCATCATTCGCCCCTAGGGTGTGAAATAGTCACAAGAACCACATCTGTTCGCCGACTGTGGCCGTCTCCGGCGTGACTCCCGGCGGGTTCTCCAGCTGGTCACGGGTCGACAGGGTGCTCTGAACTGCAGAGATGTAAGTCGGTGGGGAGAAGTGGGGCACAGGCCTTGTTTGTGGGGCGTTGTGGGGTACAGTGGGGGACGCGAGGAGCTCGAAGGGGCCTGAACCCAGGAGGTGGCGGGTGACCGACACCGATCCCACCGACTCCGAGCGTGAACGAGCCTTCGTCGGGTACGGGACGCACCGTCCCAAGCTCGACGACAAGGGGCGGCTGACGATCCCCGCCAGATTCAGGCCTGGCCTGGCCGACGGGGTGGTCGTGTGTGGGTGGTTCACCAACACGCTCTCGGTCTTCCCGGAACGCGAGTTCGACGCGTTGGT
Source organism: Dietzia cercidiphylli (assembly GCF_014145145.1). Taxonomy (GTDB): domain Bacteria; phylum Actinomycetota; class Actinomycetes; order Mycobacteriales; family Mycobacteriaceae; genus Dietzia; species Dietzia natronolimnaea. The sequence goes on along the minus strand of NZ_JAALEA010000047.1, from coordinate 1,654 downwards.
CAGAAAGGTCCGGCCGACCGCCAACCTCAGTGAGAGGCACATGGCGTTCTTCCGGCTCCTGGTGAGCGGCGCGGAGGTCCAACAACTCGATTCGCAGGGACGGGTCTCCATTCCGGCGAGTCAGCGGAACTACGCGGGCCTCGGCAAGGACTGCGTGGTCAACGGCCTCGGAGAGCGTCTCGAAGTCTGGGACGCCGAGGCCTGGGACCGCTACAGCGCGGAGAACCTCCCCGTGTTCTCCGAGATGGAGGGCACCTCGCTGGGGATCGAGTTCTGATCCCCGGGACGGACCAGCACGACGGAACGACGGAACGACAGCACGACTGCACGACGGACGGAGCCCCCCGGCCCCTGCCCGGCACCACCCTGACGTACTTCCCCAACGCCAGGTGGGTACCGGACGGGGACCAGGGGGCTCCACCACAACCGGAGCACCGATGACATCCGGACGCGAGGGAGGCGACATGGCGGAAGAGCCCGACTCCGACCGCGCGGCTGCCCGGTCCGGTCACATCCCCGTCTTCCTCGACCGCACCCTCGAACTCTTCCGGCCCGTCGTCGACTCCGCGGCCGCGGAAGGCCGTCGCCCGGTGATCGTGGACGGCACGCTGGGTCTGGGCGGTCACACCTCGCATCTCCTCGCCGAGTTCGACGACCTGAGGGTGGTCGGGGTCGACCGCGACCCCGAGGCCCTCGAGATCGCCACCCGCAGACTCACCGCCTACCGGGACCGGTTCACTCCCGTGCACGCCCGCTTCGACGACTTCGATTTGATCGTGGACAGCCTCCCCGAGGACGCGAGGGACGCGGCCGGCCCGGCGATCGACGGCGTGCTGCTGGACTTCGGGGTCTCCTCGATGCAGCTCGACGTGGCCGAGCGCGGTTTCGCGTACTCGGTCGACTCCCCGCTGGACATGAGGATGGACCCCACCACCGGCCCGACCGCCGCCGACATCCTGGCGGACTACCCGCGTGACGACCTCGCCAGGATCTTCCGCGTCTACGGCGAGGAGCGGTTCGCGCGTCAGATCGCCTCCGCGATCGTGCGTCGCCGTGAGACAGATCCGGTCGCCTCCAGCGCCCAGCTCGTCGAGCTGCTCTACGACACCATCCCGCAGGGCGCCCGCCGCACCGGTGGGCATCCGGGCAAACGTGTCTTCCAGGCGCTGCGCATCGAGGTCAACGCCGAGCTCGAGGCCGTGGAGAACGCGGTCCCCGGGTACCTCGACCTGCTGAGGGGTGACGGGCGGGCGGTGTTCATGGCGTACCACTCGCTCGAGGACAAGATCGTCAAGCGAGAACTGACCACCCGGACCGCCTCGCGCACCCCGGCGGGTCTGCCGGTGGAACTGCCCGGACACGGTCCCGAGTTCGAGGCCGTGACCCGCGGTGCGGAGAAGGCCTCACAGTCCGAGATCGATCACAACCCGCGCTCGGCCTCGGTCCGGGTGCGCTGCGTCCGGCGTATCGACGGGAGAACCCCATGACGAGCACGATCGACACGTCGGATCCCGCCGACGACCTCGACACCCGGCGCGGCACCACCACCGAGGGCGCCGAGCCGGTCAGAGGCGTCGGGGCCGTGGGACTGCGCCGGAAGCCGGTCACCCGCTCTGTCCGGGGCCGCCGGACGGTGGTCGTCCCCGCGGAACGG
>NZ_JAALEA010000479.1 GCF_014145145.1 Dietzia cercidiphylli | reverse complement strand
TCGCGGGTGCGGGCTCGCCGGTGGGGCGGCCGGCAGCGCGGCGGGTCCGGCCGCGTCCGCGGCTGTTGGTCGGGTTCTCCGTCATCTGATGACTCCTGCTCTGTGCAACAGCGACGCCAGTGCGTCCCGTTGCTCGGTGGTCGGTGGTAACTGCGGGAGTCGCGGCACTCCGGCCGGGATCCCGAGAAGTTCTAGTGCTGCTTTGGACATCGACACGCCGCCGAGCGCCCGTTGGGCGTCGAAGAGCGGGAGGAGTCCGAGGTTGATATGTCGCGCGGTGTCGACCTCGCCCGCGAGGAAGGCGCGGCGCAGCTCGACGAGGCGCGCGGCGGCCACGTGGCCGATCACGCTGACGAAACCGCTGGCTCCCACGGCCAGCCACGGGAGGTTGAGTTGGTCGTCGCCCGAGTAGTAGACGAGGTCGCAGTGGGACATCACCGTGACCGCGTCGTGGAAGTCGCCCTTGGCATCCTTGACGGCGACGATGTTCGGGTGGGACGACAGTCCGATGAGCGTCTCCGCCTGGATCGGGACCACTGACCGCGGTGGGATGTCGTAGAGCATCACCGGTCGGTCGGTGGCGTCGGCGATCGCCCGGAAGTGGGCGTCGAGTCCGGCCTGGGTGGGTTTGGAGTAGTACGGGGTCACCACGAGCATGCCGTGGGCACCGACGGACGCCGCCTGGCGCGCGAGGTGCACGGAATGTGCGGTGTCGTATGTCCCGACTCCGGCCACCACCGTCGCCCTGTCCCCCACCGCGGCCAGAACGGCCTCGAGAACCGCGATCTTCTCCGCGTCCGTGGTGGTGGGCGACTCTCCCGTGGTCCCGGACACGACGAGACCGTCGCACCCCGACTCCACGAGGTGTTCCGCGACACGTGCGACGGCCTTCAGGTCGACGTAACCGTCGGACCCGAACGGGGTGACCATCGCCGTGAGCACCGTGCCGAACGGCGTGGGGCGTCCGGGTCGGGTGGGGGCCGGCCGACCGTCTGCCGACATCGGGCCCCCAGTGGTCACGTGTGTCATGGCCTCCCAGACTACCCGCAGACCACGGGAAGTCCCGATTCCGACCCGGTGAACCGGTTCATCCCTCCAGGACGTAGGGGCTCACCGCGATCTCGGAGCCGTCCTCCAGCGAGGTGATCTCGAAATCGGAGAACACCGCCGGCGCCGCTTGTCGCAACTGACGCAGGACGTCGATCGCCAGTCCTCGGATCTCGGTGTCCGCGTGCTCGGTCGCCCGCATTCCGATGAAGTGCCGCCACGACCTGTAGTTGCCGGTCACCACGATGCGGGTCTCGGTGGCGTTGGGCAGGACCGACCGCGCGGCCTGCCGGGCCTGCTTGTGACGCAGCATCGGGTTGGGGACGTCGGCGAACCTCTCCTCGAGCTTGGCGAGCATCTCCGCGTAGGCCTCCCGCGACGCGTCGGTGGCGCGGCGGAAGATCTCCACCAGCTCCGGGTCGTCGGCGATCGCGGGCGGGGGCACCACCTTGGAATCATGCTCCGGGACGAACCGCTGCGACAGCTGGCTGTAGGAGAAGTGGCGGTGCCTGATGAGCTCGTGGGTGCACGACCTGGAGATACCGGTGATGTAGAACGTCACGCTCGCGTGCTCGAACACCGAGAGGTGCCCCACCTCGAGGATGTGCCTCAGGTACCCGGCGTTCGACGCGGTGCGCGGGTTGGGTTTGTCCCAGCTCTGGTAGCAGGCGCGGCCGGCGAACTCGGCCAGGGCGGAGCCGCCGTCCGCATCCGTCTCCCAACCGATCTCGTCGGGTGGGGTGAACGCGGTGTGCGCGACCATGCGGACCTGCCGCCGGACGAGCTCGGACATGGTGGGACTCCCTCTTGTGTCGTGTCGCCCGGCGGGTCAGCCGAGAAGGTGTGCGGCGACCGTCGCGGCGACCTCGGACGCGGTGTCGAGTTCCTCACGACCGGGCTCGCCGGTGAGCTGTAGGGCCGGGGCGACCTGGCGGAGGTCCCACCCGGTGGTGATCCGTTCGACCGAGGCCACCGCCCCGGAGGTGTCGTTGTCCCCGTGCACGCAGAGGGCGTAGGGCCGACCGGCCACCGCACCCTCGCAGGTGTAGTACGTGCGGTCGAAGAAGTGCTTGAGTGCACCGGACATGTAGCCGAAGTTGGCCGGGGTGAGCAGGACGTAGCCGTCCGCACGGAGAACGTGGTCGTCGGTGGTCGCAAGTGCGGGCACTGATTCGACCTCGATGCCCTCGAGGTCGGGATGGGCCAGACCCCTCTCCAGTGCCTCCAGGATTCGTCGGAGCCTGGGGGACGGAGCGTGGTGGACCACGAGGACGGTGCTCATCGCGGATCCCCGGTCCCGGAGGACTCCGCCTCCCGCAGGGCGATGGCCGCCCGCATCACCTCACGGGCACGGAGGCGGTCGCCCGCGTGGTCGTAGGCGCGGGCCAACCGGTAGTTGGTACGCCAGTCGTCCGGAGACGCCTGGTACTCCGCACTGACGCGGTCGAACAGCTCATCGGCGGCGGCGTGCTCGAGTCGCCCGGACGGGCGGTGGTCCAGGTCGGAGACATCGAGTTCGATCCCCTCCTGGGCTGCCGCGGCGGAGATCCGCTGGAGTTCGAATCCGTTCCGCAGGATCGCCCACATCGCCCACGCCCCGACGACGGTGAGCAGGACGATCCCGACGCCCAGTCCACGCATGGCGAGGTACTCGGACCGGCTGATCATGGACCACCCGAGGTAGAGCAGGTAACCGAACGCCACCACCAGACCCACCGCCGTGAGGGCCATGACCAGCGGCTTGACGACTCTGTCCACGGGCCGGCCTACAGATCCATGAAGGCGTCGAGCCCAACGGTGAGTCCCGGAGCGCCCGCGATCGACCGTACGCCCAGGAGCACACCGGGCGCGAAGGAGGAGCGATCGAGGGAATCGTGCCTGATGGTCAGGGTCTCCCCCTGTGTACCCAGGAGGACCTCCTGGTGCGCGATCAGGCCGGTCACGCGGACCGAGTGCACCCTCACCCCGCCGACATCTGCGCCCCGCGCCCCCTCCAGCTCGGTGGAGGTGGCGTCCGGGGAGGGCCCCATCCCTGCCGCGGCGCGGGCGGCGGCCATCATCTCCGCCGTGCGGTGTGCCGTACCCGAGGGTGCGTCGGCCTTGTTCGGGTGGTGCAGTTCCACGATCTCGGCCGAGGGGAAATACCTCGCCGCCTGGACCGCGAAGCGCATCATGAGGATGGCTCCGATCGCGAAGTTGGGTGCCACGAGCACCCCGGTATCCGGGTGGGACGCGAGCAGTCCGCGCAGTGTCTCCAACCGCTCGTCGGTGAAGCCGGTCGTGCCGACCACGGCGTGGATGCCGTGTGTGATGCAGTAGTCGAGGTTGTCCATCACCACGTCGGGGTGCGTGAAGTCCACGACCACCTCCGCGCCGGCGTCGGTGAGCATCTGCAGCCGGTCGCCCTGGTCCACCTCGGCGACGAGTTCCATGTCCTCCGCCGCGCGAACCGCCTCGCAGATCGCCGTGCCCACCTTGCCGCGTGCACCGAGCACTCCGACCTTCGTCACCGTCATCGTCTCCTCATCGGTCGTCACACCGCTCACCAGCCTATCCGCCCACGCCGGCGAGCAGATCAGCCGCGCCGCCGGCATCGGGCATGCCCGGCCCGACGGCCGCCAGACACCAGGGCGCGGTCTCGCCCGTCCAGTAGTCCGCCACGTCGTCGCGGTGCACGGTGCGGAGCCGGTGGAGCGACTCCCCGACGGTCACCACAGTGTCGCGGTCCAGCAGGTGGCGGCCGATCCGCGTCATCCGCGACAGTGGGTCGTCCAGCCCGAGCCTGATCGATCCGGTGAGGTGCCCGATCGCGCGGTCGACCTCGTCGCCGGACGGGGGATCGTTCACCATCCCGGCGACGACCTCGGCCAGCGCACCGCTGAGGGCGTCCACCCGCCCGACGGGGCTGCCGGCGACGACCGAGACGAGTCCGGTCGCACGGAACTGGTCCATCGACGCGTACACGGTGTAGGCCAGCCCGAGCTCCTCGCGGACCCGCTGGAACAGTCGGGAACTCAGTCCACCGCCGAGCACCGCGGTCGCGACCTGTGCCGCGGCGCGGTCCCGGTGATCGCGGGACGGTGTCCTCCGTGCCAGAGCCAGGAGCACCTGCTCGGAGTCGTCGTCCTCCCCCACCAGAACCGACGACGGGGCCCAGCCCGGGTGCCCGGCCGCCTGGCCGGAGGTGGGTGCGGCGGCCCCGACCGTCGCGGCTCCCGCCGGG
>NZ_JAALEA010000478.1 GCF_014145145.1 Dietzia cercidiphylli | reverse complement strand
CGGCTGCGTCCGCTCGCGCCGCCGCGGCTCAACCCGCTGACGATGGCGCTGGCGTTCCCGGCCTACCGCTGGCTGCACGATCCGGACGGTCGCCCCTGGCGCCTGCGGCTGCGCGGACGGTACTGACCCGCGGGCGGGACCGCCGGGAGGCCCCGGTCGGGCTGGGTAGGCTGAACCGCGCACGCCGCGTCGATCGACCACCGGAGGCCATGGTGACCCTGCTCTTCCCCGACTACCGCCCCTCCTGGGAGACCGACGACCACCGGCTCCTGCGCGAGCACGCCCGCGCCTTCTTCGCCAAGGAGATGACGCCCAACCAGGAGAAGTGGGCCCGGCAGAAGCACGTGGACCGCGAGACCTGGCTGCGCACCGGCGAGGCCGGGCTGATCTGCCTCGACGTGGCCGAGGAGTTCGGCGGCCAGGGCGGGGACCCGGGCATGGAGTACCTCGTCACCGAGGAACTCGTCTACTCGGGGGACACGGCGTTCGGCATGGGGGTCGGATCGACCATCACCCCCCACTACGTGGCCAACTACGCCACCGACGAGCAGAAGCGGGAGTGGCTGCCCAGGTTGTGCTCCGGTCAGTGGATCTCCGCGATCGCCATGAGCGAGCCCGGTGCCGGTTCGGACCTGCAGGGCGTCCGCACCACCGCGCGGCGTGACGGTGACCAGTACGTCATCAACGGCTCCAAGACCTTCATCTCCAACGGTGGCTCCGCCGACTTCGTGGTGGTGGCGGCCAAGACCGACCTCGACGCCGGCCACAAGGGCATGGCGCTGTTCGCCGTGGAGGCCGACACCCCCGGTTTCGAGCGGGGCCGCGTGCTGGAGAAGATGGGCCGTCACGGCGCCGACACCGCGGAGCTGTTCTTCAACGACATGCGTGTGCCCGCCGCCAACCTCCTCGGCGGCGAGGAGGGGCAGGGCTTCTACCAGCTCATGAACCAGCTCCCGCGCGAGCGCCTGGCGATCGCGGTGGACGCCCTGGCGATGGCCGAGGCCGCCGTGGTGGAGACCCTCGCCTACACCCGTGAGCGGCAGGCCTTCGGCAAGCCGATCCTCGACTTCCAGAACACGCGGTTCGAGCTGGCGGCGTGCAAGACCTCCGTCATGGCCACCCGCACCTTCATCGACCACTGCATCTCCCGCGAGATCGGCGGCGAGCTGGACGCCGTGACCGCCTCGATGGCCAAGCTCCAGGCCACCGACATGCTCGACGACGTGGTGGACCGCTGCCTCCAGCTGTTCGGGGGCTACGGCTACATGATGGAGTACCCCATCGCGCAGAAGTTCGCCGCCGCCCGCGTCATGCGGATCTACGGCGGCACCAACGAGATCATGAAGGAGGTCATCGGCCGGGCGCTGTGACCCGCCGCGCGTGGGCGTCGAGCGGCTACTATCGACAGTCGTCGATACATTCTGCCGGGGGAGTCACCGTGACCGATCGTCCGTCCGTCCTCTTCGTCTGCGTCCACAACGCGGGCCGCTCACAGATGGCCGCGGCCTACACCGAGCACCTGTCCGGAGGCGCGGTGGAGGTCCGCTCGGCCGGGTCGGCGCCGGCGGACTCGATCAACCCGGCCGTCGCCGAGGCGATGGCGGAGGACGGCATCGACATCTCGGCGGCCACGCCGAAGGTCCTCACCACCGAGGCGGTGCGGTCGAGCGACGTGTGCATCACCATGGGCTGCGGTGACGTCTGCCCGGTCTTCCCGGGCAAGCGGTACCTGGACTGGACCCTCGACGACCCCGCCGGTCAGGGTGTCGACGCGGTCAGGCCCATCCGAGACGAGATCAGGCGCCGGGTGACCGGACTCCTCGCCGAGCTCGGCGTGCACCCGGTCTAGCGTCCGCGCAGGATCTCGGTGAGCTGACGGACGGTGGGCACCTTCCCTCCCAGGACGAGGTCGTCGTCGACCACCAGCCCGGGTGTCTTCATGAGTCCGTAGCCGGCGATCTCGCCGACGTCGGTGACCTCGACGATCTCCGCGTCCTCGCCCAGCGCTGCCAGCGCCTCCCTCGTGCGGGTGACGAGGGTGTGGCAGTTGCGGCAGCCGGGCCCGAGCACCTTGACGATCATGGTTCCTCCTGCATCCGGGGTCAGGCGATCACGTTGAACACTAGGCCGATGGCGAGGATGCCGGCCGCCACGACGGCGAAGAACAGTGCGAGCAGTGGTGGCCTCATGACCCGCCTGAGCATGATCGCCTGGGGGATGGACAGCGCGATCGAGCTCATGATGAACGCCATGACGGTGCCCAGGCTCATGCCCTTGGCCCACAGTGCCTCGGCGATCGGCACGACCCCGGCTCCGTTGACGTAGAGCGGGATCCCCGCGAGGGTGGCCACGAACACCGCCAGCGGGTTGTCCGGGCCCGCCCAGCGGAGGAAGAAGTCCTCGGGGACCCATCCGTGGATCACCGCGCCGACGCCGACGCCCACCACCACCCAGATCCACACGCTACGGAGGATGTCGCGGGATTCGCCGAGAGCGGCGTCCACCCGTTCGCGCAGCGAGGGCACGTGGCCGTCCGCGCGGAGTACGGCGACGCGGGTGGTGAAGACGACGTCGTCGACCCACCTGTCGAGCCGGAACCGGGACAGGGCCCATCCCGCGACGAAGGCGATGGCGGCGCCGGCGCCGACGTAGGCGGCGGCGATGTGCCACCCGAACATCTCGCCGATCATGATGGCCGCGATCTCGCTGATGAGCGGGGAGGCGATGAGGAAGGTGAGGGTGACCGAGAGCGGGATCCCCGCGGCCACGAAGCCGATGAACAGTGGGATCGAGCTGCAGGAGCAGAAAGGGGTCACCACGCCGAGCACGATGGCCAGCGTGAGGCCGACGAACAGCCCCCGGCCCTCGAGCCAGTCCCGCGCGCGGTCGAGGTCGAGGCTTGCCCGCAGCATGCCCACCAGGAACATCAGCCCGAGGAGCAGGAGGACGATCTTGATGGTGTCGTAGAGGAAGAAGTGCACGGCACCGATCGCGCGGTCGGCGAGGTCGAGTCCGAGCCAGCCGACGGCCGCGTCCCAGAACCACTCGTTGGCCACCCACAGGGCCGCCCAGGACACCGCGGCCAGCGCGAGCGCCGCCACGAGCCGACGATGCTCACGGGCACCGGTGTCGGTGTCCGGGGCGTCGTTCCCCGGGCCGGACGGGCCGGTCGCGGAGGCGGGCAACGAGGTCATACCTCCACTGTAGGATTGGTATCGATGAGTGTCGATAGGAACTGTTCAGGGGGTGGCGAGAGGGGGTCGGGCAGGGTGAGGGACGTCGTGGTGATCGGAGGCGGCCAGGCCGGCCTGGCCGCCGGTTTCCATCTCACCCGCGCCGGCGCGGACTTCGAGATCCTCGACGCGTCCGACGGGCCGGGGGGTGCGTGGCCGCACACCTGGCCCTCGCTGCGATTGTTCTCGCCCGCCGACCACTCGTCCCTCCCGGGTCGCAGGATGCACCGGACGGACGACGGGAACCCCGACGCGGCCCACGTGGTGGAGTATCTGCGCGGGTACGAGGAGTACTACGGGCTGCCCGTCCGGCGCGGGGTCCGGATCGTGGCCGTGGAGCGGGACGATCCGGACGGGTTCGTCGTCCGTGCCGCCGACGGCCGCCGGTGGCGTGCCCGCGCGGTGATCAGTGCCACCGGGACGTGGTCGAGGCCGTTCGTGCCGACCTGTCCGGGCGTCGGGGGTTTCCGGGGCCACCAGATCCACAGCGCCGGCTACCGGGGTCCGGAGCCGTTCGGCGGCCGGCGCGTCGTGGTGGTGGGCGGTGCGAACTCGGGCGCGCAGATCGCCGCCGACCTCGCCGGACATCTGCAGCAGAGCGACGGCGAACTGATCTGGTGCACCGCCGGGCCCCCGCGCTATCTGCCCGACCACGTCGACGGACGTGAGTTGTTCCGGGTCGCCACCGCCTCGGTCCGATCCGGGAGCGGCCGCGGTGTCGCGGAGTTGGGCGACATCGTCGTCGTCCCCCCGGTGCGCGCCGCCCGCGACGCGGGCCTGCTCGTGGCCACCCCGATGTTCGACCGGTTCCACCCCGGCGGGGTGGAGTGGGACGACGGCCGACGTGAGGCGGTCGACGCGGTGATCTGGTGCACCGGATTCCGCCCGGCTCTCGGGCACCTCCGCGGCCTTGGGCTGTCGCGGGTCGGCGGCAGGGTGGTCGCCGACGGGCCCGTGGTGCCGGACGTGCCCGGGCTGTTCCTGCTCGGCTACGGCGACTGGTGCGGCGCGGCCTCGGCGACCCTCATCGGGGTCGGTCAGTGGGCGAAGGCGGCCGTGGCCGCAGCTCTCGGCCGGTGATCAGGCCCTGAGGCGCGCGACGATCTCGACGAACTCCTCCGCGTAGCCCAGGTGGGTCCGCAGTCGCTCGAGCCGTTCGGTGGCCTCCGCCTCGATCTCGGCGATCAGCGCGGCCGATCCCGCCGGGTCGTCGGCTCGGCGGTCCAGGGCCCGGCAGAAGTCGCGCATGCGTTCCAGGCTGAACCCCAGGGGCTTCATCCGGCGGATGAGCAGGAGCCGCTCGACGTCCCCCGGCGTGTAGAGGCGGAACCCGCCCGGGGAGTGCGCGGAGGGGCTGACCAGACCGAGTTCGTCGTAGTGCCGCAGGCTCCGGATCGACAGCGCGGTGCGCTCGGCGACCTCGCCGATCTTCATGGTCTGCTCGCCGCGACTTGGCCCGCCCACAACTCTCCCGTTACGGTAGCTTTCTACTCTCACGCCGTGTGAGAGTCCTGACCCCGACTGTAGGTGATCCGTGAGCACCGAGTTCCCGACCGGCGTGCTGCCCTCGTTCCGCGCCGCGTTCTCCTCCCCCGCCCGGCTGCGGACCGAGGTCCTCGCCGGCCTCGTGGTGGCCCTCGCGCTCATCCCGGAGGCGATCTCGTTCTCCATCCTCGCGGGCGTCGACCCCCGGGTCGGTCTGTTCGCGTCCTTCACCATGGCGGTCACGATCGCCTTCACCGGAGGACGCCCGGCGATGATCTCGGCGGCCACGGGAGCGATCGCGCTCGTCGTGGCGCCGGTCGTGCTCGAGCACGGACTGGACCACCTCATCGCCACGGTCCTCCTGGCCGGGGTGCTGCAGGTGTTGCTGAGCGTGTTCGGGGTCGCGAGGCTGATGCGGTTCATCCCACGCTCGGTGATGGTCGGATTCGTCAACGCGCTCGCGATCCTCATCTTCTCCGCCCAGATCCCGCACCTGGTGGGCGTGCCGTGGCTGGTGTACCCGCTGGTGGCGGTGGGGCTGCTCGTCCTCGTGTTCTTTCCCAGGCTCACCACGGTGATCCCCGCGCCCCTGATCGCGATCGTGGCACTGACGATCGTGGTGGTCTGGGTGGGGTGGACCGTCCCGAACGTGCACGACCAGGGCGAGTTGCCCGGGTCGCTGCCGACCCTCCTGCTGCCGGACGTGCCGCTCACCCTGGAGACGCTGCAGATCATCGCCCCCTACGCGCTCGCCATGGCGCTCGTGGGGCTCATGGAGTCGCTGATGACGGCCAAGTTGGTCGACGACATCACGGAGACGCACTCCGACAAGACGCGTGAGGGCTGGGGTCAGGGCGTCGCCAACCTCGTCACCGGTTTCTTCGGCGGGATGGGCGGTTGCGCGATGATCGGGCAGACGATGATCAACGTCAAGGCCTCGGGCGCACGGACGCGGCTGTCCACCCTGCTCGCCGGCGTGTTCCTGCTGGTCCTCGTCGTCGTCCTGGGTGACGTCGTCGGACTGATCCCGATGGCCGCACTGGTCGCGGTGATGATCATGGTCTCGGTGGGGACCATGGACTGGCACTCGATCCATCCCCGGACACTGCGGCTGATGCCGCTGTCGGAGACCCTCGTCATGGTCGTCACCGTGGCGGCGACGGTGTGGACCCACAACCTCGCGATCGGCGTGATCCTGGGGGTGGTCACGGCGATGATCATGTTCGCGCGCCGGGTCGCGCACATGACGACCATCGAGAAGGTCGCCGAGCTCGACACGGACCACGACGGGGCGGTCGACACCCGCACCTACCGGGTCACGGGCGAGCTGTTCTGGGCCTCGAGCAACGACCTCGTGTACCGGTTCGACTACTCCGGCGACCCCGAGCACGTGGTACTCGATCTCACCGACGCCGACATCTGGGACGCCTCGACCGTAGCCACGCTCGACGCCGTGCAGCAGAAGTACGCGGCCAAGGGCAAGACCCTCACGGTGATCGGACTCGACGGTGCCAGCAGGGAGCGGCTCGACAAGCTCTCGGGCAGGCTCGGCGCCGGGCACTGAGCGCGGGTCGGTCCCGAGCGAATCCCTCCGGCCGGGCTTCCGGAAGAATCGATGGTCATCTATATTGATGGATGTCGATACGAGGCTTGGAGGCCGACATGTCCCGATCCGTGCACGACGCTCCTCTCCCCGAACTGCTCTTGCCTCAGACGCAACTCCAGCGTGACGCCCGCGAGCTGGCCCGGCACTACGAGGGCGTGTTCAGTCCGCAGACCGTCGAGCGCGTGGTGTTCGAGTCCTATGCCGCGTTGCGTCGGACCGCGCGGGTCACCGCCCATCTGCCGTCGCTGTCCCGCCGCTTCGCGACCGACCGGCTCAAGGCTCTCGCGCAGGCGGAGGGGCGCGTCGACAAGGACGTCCCCGAGGTGCTCTTCATCTGCGTCCAGAACTCGGGGCGCTCCCAGATGGCCGCGGCTCTCATGGCGGACCGGTCGGAGGGGCGGGTCCACGTCCGGTCCGCAGGCTCGCTCCCGGCGTCCGGGATCGACGAGAACTGCCGGGCGGCCATGGCCGAGGTCGGGCTCGACCTGACCTCGGAATACCCCAAGCCGCTCACCGACGACGTGGTGGCGGCCGCCGACGTGGTGATCTCCATGGGGTGCGGGGACGCCTGCGCCGTCTATCCGGGCAAGCGGTACCTGGACTGGGACGTCTCGGACCCCGCCGGCCAGGATCTCGACCGCGTCCGCTCCATCCGTGACGACATCGACGACCGGGTCCGCCAGGCCCTGCCGGAGATCGTCGGCATGACGCCCGCGACCGCCCCCGGTGCTCCGAGTTCGGGTGGTGCGACCAGGGAGGCGGCGTCGCCCTGAACGGTCCTCAGGCTGAACAGTCCTCAGGCGAGGCGGAGGCCTCGGACGTCGACGATGTCGCGGATCTGGGAGAACGCCTCCGGGACGATGCTGTAGTGCGCCATCCGGCCTCGTTGTTCGCGGGTGACGAGTCCCGCCTCGACCAGCTTCTTCATGTGATGACTCACGGTGGGCTGGGAGATCCCCAGCGGTTCGGTGAGGGTGCACACGCAGACGTCATCGCACTCCGCCGCCGCGATGTGCGAGAGCAGGCGGAGGCGCATGGGGTCGGCCAGGGCCTTGAACCGGGCCGCCGCGGCTTCGGCCTCGGCCTGGGTGAGCGGCCCGTTCGCGCCGGCGATGCAGCAGTATTCGGCGGATTCGGGCGAGGTCATGGTCCCAGGTTACCCGGACGACCGGGGCGGGGGAGGCCTGTGGATGTCCCCTCTTGCCCATTCGAAAGTGTGTGCGTATACTAGAACACTAGTTCGATACAATGTGACGGCGACGTACGAGTGGGCGTACGGGTGGAGGTGAGGGCGTGGACGAGACGGCTGGTGGCGCGACAAGTGGGGTCGGTCGTTCTGGTCACCCGTCCCCGCTCGGGAGGTTGTCCGATTCCGCCCGCGACACCTGGGTGGCGGAGAATCGCGCCGCCGGGGCCCGCCTGGCCGCGTGTTACGAGTTGTTCCGCGAGTGCGTGCGCCAGGACGAGGCCGGGGCGGGGGACGGTTCCCCGCCCGGGCACGCGGTGGTCGACCCGTTCGACGTGTGCACCGGCTACGTCGTGGCGTCGATGCCCATCTCCTCTGGCCGCGCCGCCGCCATGATCAGCCTCGCCGCGGACCTGACCGAGCGCTACCCGGCCGTCATGGAGGCGCTCTCGGCCGGTCGGATGGAACAGCGCGCAGCCGAGTTGTTGGCCCGTCAGATGGCCACGGTCGATCCGGCCGTCCTGTCCCGGGTTCAGCAGGAGGTCGTGGAGGACTACCTCGCCGCCATCGAGGCCGGCGAGCGTCCGGGCGCCCGGTCGGTGCGCGACTCCGTCGACGCGATCATCGCCCGCTACGACGCCAACGGGATCCGCGAACGAAGAGACGCCGCCGCCCGCGGACGCGGAGTCCACATCCGCAAGGGCGCCGACGGCATGACCAACCTGTGGGCCACCCTGGCCTCCGACGAGGCCGCTGTGCTGGCAGAGGCCATCGACCAGCGCGCCGCAGAGTTCGCCAACCCCGCCCCGGACACCCCCGCGGAATCAGCGCAGGCCCGCGCCGACGCCGAGGGGGCGGACATGTCGAACTATCCGGTGCCCGAACGCCGCGCGGACGCCCTGCTGTCCCTGGTGTGCGGAGACCGGGGCCGCGCCCGTGCCACCGATCTCGCGCCGGACGAGCCGCCAGCGCCACTGC
>NZ_JAALEA010000477.1 GCF_014145145.1 Dietzia cercidiphylli | reverse complement strand
GCCCCGCCTCGTCGCGGGCGACCTCCTCGGGCGTCCGCCAGGCCGCCCCGGGGTCGACGGGCGGTGGCACCCTGCCGGGCGCCGTGGCGGAGCTCTCGGTAGCGGGTCGGCCCTTGCCGTGGTGCTTTCCCATGCCGTTGTCCCTCAATCCACGATGTGCGTGCGGTAGGTCAGTTCGACCCTACGTGCTTCGTCGCAGGGCGGGACCACGACGATGTGTGCGACCGCCGTCCACGGCTCGAGTCGCACGTAGTTGCTCGAACCCCAGTGGAACTCGCTGCCGGAGACCTCGTCGTGGACGCTGAACCGGGCGTCGTCGTCGTACCCGAGGGCGGCCATGTCCAGCCGGAGGGTGCCCTCCTGGACCCCGTGCGAGTCGAGTGAGACCACCGTGAGGACGCAGTCGCCGGTGGTGGGGTCGAGTTTGGAGTAGGCGAGGATCTGGTCGTTGTCGACGTCGTGGAACCGCAGGGTGCGCAGCTGCTGGAGGGCGGGGTGCTCCCGGCGGATCCGGTTGAGGGTTCGGAGCCACGGCGCGAGGGACTGGCCCGCCGCCTCGGCACCGGCGAAGTCCCGGGGCCGGAGCTCGTATTTCTCCGAGTCCAGGTACTCCTCGCTGCCGTCGGTGACGGGCTGCCACTCGAACAGCTCGAAGCCCGAGTACACGCCCCACGCCGGGGACAGCGTGGCCGCGAGCGTCGACCGGATCGCGAACATCGCGGGGCCCCCGCGCTGCAGCGACTCGTGGAGGATGTCCGGGGTGTTGGTGAACATGTTGGGCCGGGCCTCGTCGACGTGCGCCAGCAGCTGCTCGCAGAACTCCACCAGGTCGGACTTGGTGGTCTTCCAGGTGAAGTAGGTGTACGACTGCGAGAAGCCCCGCCTGGCCAGGCCGAACATGCGGGCGGGACGGGTGAAGGCCTCGGCGAGGAACAGCACGTCCGGTTCCGTGCGCTTGACCTCGGCGATCAGGCGGCTCCAGAAGTCGGCCGGCTTGGTGTGCGGGTTGTCCACCCGGAAGATCCGGACGCCCAGGGAGGTCCACAGCCGCACCACCCGGAGCACCTCGGCGTAGATCCCCTCGGGATCGAGGTCGAAGTTGACGGGGTAGATGTCCTGGTACTTCTTGGGCGGGTTCTCGGCGTAGGCGATGTGCCCGTCGGGCAGCACCGTGAACCACTCGGGGTGCGCCTGCGCCCACGGGTGGTCCGGCGCGCACTGCAACGCCAGGTCCAGCGCTATCTCGACACCCCTCGTGGCGGCGTACTCGACCAGCTCGCGGAAATCCTCGATGGTGCCGAGCTCCGGGTGCACCGCGTCGTGGCCGCCGTCCGCGGAACCGATCGCCCAGGGCGAACCGACGTCGCCCGGGTCCGGGGTGAGCGAATTGTTGCGGCCCTTCCGGTTGACCACCCCGATCGGGTGGATGGGCGGCAGGTACACCACGTCGAAGCCCATGTCCGCGGCGTGGTCGATGTGGGTGCGCGAGGTGGCGAAGGTGCCGTGGACGGGCCGGCCCCGCTCGTCCCACCCGCCCGTGGAGCGGGGGAAGAACTCGTACCACGAGCTGAACTGGGCCTCGCGCCGGTCCACCCACACGCGGTGGGTCTGGCCGGCCGTCACCAGCTCGCGGACCGGTCCGGCGGCCATGGCGGCCGCGACCTCATCGGACAGCGCCAGCGAGGTCCGGGTCCGGGCGTCCCCGGTGCCGCGGAGCGCGGTGG
>NZ_JAALEA010000476.1 GCF_014145145.1 Dietzia cercidiphylli | reverse complement strand
TCACGCGGACGGGGTCGGCCGCGGCGAACGGGATCGCGCCCTCGGTGATGAAGCTGGCACCCAACAGGAACGCGGCCCGGCCGTTCTCCTGCTCGACCTCGGTGAACAGGCGCTTGCGGACGACCGTCGCCAATCCCATGGCCAGCGGCGGCACCATACCGGCGGCCATCACGGCCGCCATGATGCGGAGTGAGGCCGGGTTGTCGGCGACCAGGCCGGCGGTGGCGAAGGTGTACGCGGCCTTGTTGACCGGTCCGCCGAGGTCGAAGCACATCATGAGCCCCAGGATGATGCCCAGCAGGATCACCGAGGACCCGCTCATCCCGCCCAGCCACGACTCCATGGCGGAGGTCAGCGAGGCCAGCGGGCGGCCGAGCAGCAGGAACATCAGCAGGCCGATCGCGAGCGATCCGAGCAGCGGGATCAGCACCACCGGCATGAGGCCGGACAGCCAGCGCGGGGTCTTCCAGGTGGTCATCCACCGCACCAGGTAGCCGGCGAGGATGCCGGTGACGAGCGCGCCGATGAACCCGGCGCCGAGGGTGGCCGAGAGGGCGCCGCCCACGAAGCCCGGCGCGATGCCCGGGCGGTCGGCGAGGCCGTAGGCGATGTACCCGGACAGGACCGCGATCATGAATCCCATCGCGGCCTGGCCGATCGCGAACAACACGGCGCCGATGTACAACCGCAGGCCCACGTGGGTGAGCATCTCGGCTCCGGCGGTCCCGGCGGAGACGATCTCGCCGTCGAGGTACCAGACCTGGCCGGGCAGGTCGGTCAACGTGAACCCGGTGGCCACCTCCTGCCAGACAAACGCCACGTCGTACCCGGCGAACAGGAACCCCAGCGCCAGCAACAGGCCGCCGGCGGCGACGAACGGGATCATGTAGGACACGCCGGTCATCACCGCGCGCTGCAGCCCGCGGGCCCAGTGCTCGTCCGAGCCGGACCCGCCGCTGGAGGAGTCGCCGCCCGAGCCGGACGCCGCCGGGACGCGCTTTGCGTCGGGGTCGC
>NZ_JAALEA010000475.1 GCF_014145145.1 Dietzia cercidiphylli | reverse complement strand
GGCGCGGCGGGTGGCGACCACCACTCCAGGATCGGTATCGGCATCCACTTCGCCGCCGGCGGTCCCCGCGGGGTCCCGTTGTACGCCGCGATCGACGACAACCCCACCCGCTGGGAGTTCGACAACCTGATCGCCCCGTACCTCGAGCGCTTCCGCCACCACCTGCACGGCGCGGGGATGAAGCTGGGCGTGTACGCCAACGCGCCGACCATCGACTGGTGCCGTCAGCGGGGTCTGGGTCAGTACTTCTGGCAGCACGACTGGGGCTCCGGTGGGCGTCTCAACCCGAGCGCCACCATCCACCAGCTCCCGATCCGCCAGCAGGTGACGGTGGGCGGTGTGGTCTCCGACCTCAACCGCGTCTACGCGCTCGACTACGGCCAGTGGTGGCCGACCGACCCGGCCGCGCTCGTGGGCGCCGCGCTGGGCAGCGTGGGCTGAGTCGGGTCGCCTCGTACGCCGGGGGCGGCGGGGCGCGGCCGGTGAACGGCGGTCGCGGCCGGTGACCGGCGGGTCGAGGCCCGGTCGGGCTAGTCGACGGTGATCTCGCCCATCGTTCCCCACTCCTCGCCGTCGACCGTGGTGTTGATGATCCGCGGGGTGCGCTGGAGGTACTGCGCGGCGGAGCCGGTGAACTCCCTGAAGTGGGCCGACCCGACGTGCTCGGCTGGCGCGTCCCCGTCGCGGAACGCCTCGCAGAGCAGGAACGTGGTCTCCGCGTCGGACGAGCGGTACCAGTCGAACCACAGGTTGCCGGGCTCCGCCCTGGTGGCCTCGGTGAAGTCGCGGGTGATCTCGAGCCATGAGTCCGCGAACTCGGGCTTGACGTCGAATCTCACGTTGATGAGCATCATGGCCCCATCCTGCCCGGGCCGGCGCGACCTCGTCGAGTGCTGCGCCCCCGCACCCGATCCCCCCGCACCCGCTGCCCCCGCACCCGATACCGAGGTGACTCGACCCGGAAAGCAGAACGGGCCTACCCTGTACCGGGTGACCATCGAGCTGAGCATCGAGAACCCCTGCGTCCCGCAGACGGAGGCCGACTCCTCCGTCCGCGCGGTCTGGGACCGACTGTCCGTGGACGCCACGCAGAGTCGCGACGAACCCCTCATCGCCGGTCTGGTCCTGGATCTCGTCGACGGATGCGACGACCTGGGAGAATCCCTCGCGAGGCTCGCCGCCTCCCGCATCGCGACCCCCGAGATCGGCCGGCACGTCCTGGAGAAGGAGATCCGGGCGATCCTGGTCGAGCAGCCGCACGTCCTGGAGGCGGTCGCGGCCGACCTCGTGGTGAGCTTCGAGCGTAACCCGGCCTATCCCAACTACCTGGTTCCCTACCTGTTCGCCAAGGGCTTTCTGGGGCTCCAGATCCATCGCGTCGCGCACGAGATGTGGAACTCGGGACGGGTGATGGCGGCCTCGTTCCTCCAGAGTCGGGTGTCCGAGGTCTTCGCGATGGACATCCACCCGGCCGCGCGCGTGGGCTCCGGGATCCTGGTGGACCACGCCACCGGCATCGTGGTGGGCGAGACCTGCGTGATCGGGGACGGCGTCTCGATCCTGCAGGGCGTCACCCTCGGTGGGACGGGGAACGAGGACGGCGACCGCCACCCCAAGATCGGCTCGGGGGTGCTGCTGTCCGCCGGATCCATCGTGTTGGGCAACGTGCACGTGGGCGACTGCTCGCGGGTGGCCGCGGGTTCAGTGGTGCTCCACCAGGTTCCGCCGCACACGACCGTCGCCGGGGTGCCGGCCAGGGTGGTCCGGCATCACGCCGACTCGCTGGTCCCCGCGGAACAGATGGACCAGGAGATCGACCCGGGCGCCGAGTAGGCGTCGCGGGCCACGCGGTCGAACGAGACACGGCGGAGGGGCACTGTATGCGGGTACTCGTGGTCGACGACGAACCGGCGCTGCTCGAGAGCGTGCGCAGAGGGCTCGTCGCCGGTGGATGGGCCGTGGAAACGGCCCCCGACGGGGAGATCGGTCTCGAGATGGCCGCCGACGGGGACTTCGACGTGGTGGTCCTGGACATCATGATGCCGCGTCGCAGCGGCTACGAGGTGGTGCGCGAGATGCGCCGCCGCGAGATCTGGACCCCCGTGCTCATGCTCACCGCCAAGGACGGGGAGTACGACGAGGCGGACGCGTTCGACTTGGGCGCCGACGACTACCTGGTCAAGCCGTTCTCGTTCGTCGTCCTCGAAGCCAGGCTCAGGGCCTTGGTCCGGCGCGGAGCGCCCGAGCGTCCCGTCTCGTTCGTCGCCGGGGACCTCGAGGTCGATCCCGCCGCGCGGGAGGTGCGGCGGGGCCCGGAGCGGATCCCGGTGACGGCGCGGGAGTACGCCGTGCTGGAGTACCTGATCAGGAACCGGAACCAGGTGGTCTCCAAGCCCCAGATCCTGCGGGCGGTCTGGGATGCCGCGTACGACGGGGACGACAACATCGTCGAGGTCTACGTGGGCTACCTGCGTCGCAAGATCGACACCCCCTTCGGTGCACGGGCGATCGAGACCGTGCGAGGACAGGGCTACCGACTGGTCGACAGCGAGATGGCGGGGGCCGGGGGCTGACGCCCCGACACCCCGCCGCTCTGGCTCCGACTCTCTCGTCCTGTCCGCGTCACCGGACCCGCGGGTGATCCACTCCGCTCACTCGGTCAGCGAGAGCGCCTGACGGTAGGTGAGCTTGCCGCCCGTCTGCATGATCGACCGTCGGTAGACCCGTTCCGCGACCACCATCACGGCCCCCGCGACGACCAGGGTGATCACCGCCGCGATGACCGGCTCCCACCACTCGGCCGTGCCCTCGACCAGGCGGATCGGCATCGTCACCGTGGACATGATCGGCACGTACGAGCCGATCACCTGCCAGGTGCCCTGGAGGAACAGTCCCGCGAAGGACGCGATCATGATCAGCGTGAGCAGGGGGGACGAGGTGGACTGGACATCCTCCGCCCGCGTGGCCAAGGCGCCGGCCACGGCGAACAGGCACGCCAGTGCGACGAAACCGATGACGAAGAGCACCAGGTACCAGCCCGCAGCGCCGGCCACCGAGGGCAGGAGCGCGGAGTACTCGGTGAACGTCAGGCCGATCAGTCCGATGGCCACGAAGATCGCCATCTGGCCCAACGCGAGCACCGTGGCGCCGACGACCTTCCCGACGAGGAGTTGGCGCAACGGGATGGCGGCGGCGAGGATCTCGACGATCCGCGACTGCTTCTCCTCGACGACGCTGTTGGCGATGGCGTACCCGAAGAGGATCGCCGCCATGTAGAACAGGAAGACGAAGACGAACCCGGCGATCAGCTGGACGCCCTCGTTGGCCGCCCCGTCAGGATCGAGCAGGCGCTCCTGCACGACGGAACCGGCGGTGAGCTCCTCGACGGAGACGTCCGCGGTGGCGGCATTGCGCTCGAGAGCGTCGGCCGCGACCACGGAACCCACCGCGGCGGCGATGTCGGAGTCGACCCCGTCCGACCCGACGAGCGTCCACGCGCCCGGGTCACCGAGCAGAGCGGCGTCGGCGTCTCCCTCCCGCACCGCACGTTCGGCGGCGTCGGGGTCGGCGACCTCGACGACGGACAGCTCGATCGTGGAACCGGCCACCGGCTGCGAGTCGGACCCGGCACCCTCGTCGGCGCCTCCGCCGTTCGCGGCGGACCCGGCACCGGCGGCCTGCACGATGGCCGCGGCGTCGTTCGAGGCGACGGCCACGGTCTTCTCGCCGTCGCGCCCGCCGAGGAGGAACGACAGGCCGAAGGCGACGACGAAGATCGCGATCGTGGTGAGGGTGGAGATGATGAAGTTGCGGTCGCGGAGCTTGACCATGATCTCGCGACCGGCGACGATGCGCCACGCGGAATCGGTCGCCGGCGGCCGGGTTGGGGTCGTGGTGGTCATGACGTCACCTCGCGGTAGATCTCGGACAGGGTCGGGACGACTTCGGCGAGTTCGCGGACGCTGCCGCGCGCCATCGCCTCACGGAGGACCAGATCGGTCACCTCGGGGCGGTCGAAGTCCATCAGGGCGGTGGGGCCGTCGACGTCGACGACGTGGACCCCCGGCAGCCCCCGGACCCACCCGGCGTCGGTGCCGACGACGAGGCGGTGCAGGACGCGCCCCCGTCGGCGGAGGTCGTCCACCGTCCCGCGGGCGACGACCCGCCCGCGCGCCAGGACGACGAGGTGGTCGCAGAGCCGTTCCACCAGGTCGAGCTGATGCGAGGAGAACAGCACGGGCACACCCTGGCTGGTGTACTCGCGCAGCAGGTCGACCATCGAGTCGACGGCGACCGGGTCGAGACCCGAGAAGGGTTCGTCGAGGACGAGCAGTTCCGGTCCGCCGATGACCGCCGCGACGATCTGGACGCGCTGCTGATTGCCCAGTGACAGCGATTCGAGCTTGTCCGCCGTGCGGTCGCCGAGCCCGAACCGCCCGAGCAGCTCGGTCGCCGAGCGTCGTGCCCCCTCCGGACTGCGCCCCTGGAGTCTGCCGAGGTAGACGAGTTGGTCGAGGATCGGCTGCTTGGGATACAGCCCGCGTTCCTCGGGCATGTACCCGAAGGTGCGACGATCCGCGACGGTCACCTCCCGGCCACGCCATGTGACCGTGCCGGCGGAGGGCTGCAGCACGCCCATGATCATCCGCATGGTGGTGGTCTTCCCGGCGCCGTTGCCGCCGACGAAGCCGGTCATCGCCCCTCGCGGGACCTCGAATCCGACATCGTCCACGGCGAGGGTCTCCCCGAAGCGTCGGGTGAGCCCGTCGAGTTCCAGCATGGTGTCCTCCCTGGTGTCCTGTACCGGGTCCACGCTATGGCCGACGGGTGGCCCGGCGGATCAGCCGGGAGGATGACATCTCCGGGGTCGGTCGGGCGGGACTCCCCCTCAGGGGGGAGACGGTCGGCGGACGGCCGCCGGGGGCGTCGCGGTCACTCGCCGGGCTGGACGAGACCGGCCTCGTAGGCCAGGACGACCGCCTGGACGCGGTCGCGGAGGTGGAGTTTGGACAGGCACGCCGACACGTGGGTCTTGACCGTGGCCTCGCCCACGACCAGCTTCTGCGCGATCTCCGCGTTGGACAGCCCCCGCGCGACCAGACGCAGGACCTCGGTCTCCCGGGCCGTGAGCAGGTCCAGGGAGGGCGGACGAGATCCTGCGCCGGCGGGGGACGGGGCGCGGCCATCCGACGGGACAGGAGTGGTCAGCCTCTCGATGACCCGACGCGTGACCTCGGGCGCGAGCAGCGCGTGACCGTGGCCCACGGCCCGGACCCCGTCGACCAGGTCCTCCGGGTCGGAGTTCTTGAGCAGGAATCCGCTCGCCCCGGCCCGCAGCGCGTCGAACAGGTAGTCGTCCCGGTCGAAGGTGGTGAGGATCAGGACCTTGGACAGGGCCTCTGCGGTGATGAGCCGCGTCGCCTCGATGCCGTCGGTGCCGGGCATCTGCACGTCCATCAACACCACGTCGGGGCGTAGCCGCCGGCACATCTCGACCGCCTCCGCGCCGTCGGCGGCGTCGCCGATCACCTCGAGGTCCGGTTCCACGCCGAGCATCATCGAGAATCCGGAGCGCATGAGCGCCTGGTCGTCCACCACGAGGATCCGCAGGACCGCGGTGGAGTCCTCGCCCACCGCGGAGTCGGGTCCCGCCCCGGTGTCGCTCATTCCCGGTCGGCGTCCACGTCGGGGCGGTAGGGCAGACGCACCCGCACCCGGTAGCCGCCGGTCACCCGGGGGCCGATCTCGCACTCGCCGCCGTGGGAGCGCACCCGTTCGCGCATGCCCAGCAGTCCCAGTCCGCTCCCCGAGGTCCCCGCCCGGGGGCGTCCGGCGTCGGTGATCTCGACCTCCGCGTACGGGTTCCCGCCCGGGTTCTCGCCGGTGCGCAGGACCACTCCCGCGCGGTCGGCGGTGGAGTGTCGCCGGACGTTGGCCAGTGCCTCCTGCGCGGTGCGGTACAGGGACAGACCGACGATCGGCGGGACCTCTTCGAGCGGGTGGCCCGTGCCGGTGACCACCGAGACGCTGGTGGAGAAGTCGGCTGAGTCGTGGGAGGCGGCCAGCCGCTCGATGTCGGTGACCCCGTGCCCCGCGGAGCGGGAGGGATCGCCGGTGGAGGCCGGGTCGCCGGCGGGGGCCGGGTCGCCGGCGGAGGCCGTGGCG
>NZ_JAALEA010000474.1 GCF_014145145.1 Dietzia cercidiphylli | reverse complement strand
GCCGGGATCCCCCGCCCCGGTCGTCACGACGCTCACCGCGACGGTCGTCGTCCCGACCCCCGCGGTCGCCACCGCGGGGACGGCCACCACGGTCGTCCCTGCCCGCGGACGGGCGACCGGCGGGCGGACCGGAGTCCGGTCGGATGTCGATCTCCGAACCGGCGACCCGGATCCCGCGCATCGATTCGATCTGATCCCGGGACAGACCCGCCGGGAGTTCGACGATCGAGTGATCGAAACGGATCGAGATACGTCCGATGTCGCCGCCACTGAGTCCGGCCTCATTGGCCAGGGCGCCCATGATGGATCCCGGCTTGACGTTGTTCCGCTTGCCCACAGCGATCCGGTACTGGGCCATGTCCTTGCCCGTGCGCGAGGGACGGGGGCCGTCCGAGAAGTCGCGGCCCGGCCGCTCGCGCCGGTCATCCCGCCGGGTGTCACGCGGGTTGTCCTGCCGTTCACGTCGCGCGGGACGCTCGGGCTCTCGCATGAGGAAGTCGGCGGAATTGCGGGACTGCGTGGCGAGTGCGGCGGCGATGTCGGCCATCGAGACGGAGTGCTCGTTGGCGTACTCCTCCACCAGCCGGCGGAACATCGCCAGGTTCGGATCATCGAGGCTCTCGGTGATCGACTGCCCGAACTTCGCCATCCGCATCTCGTTGACATCATCCACGCTCGGGAGCTGGATCTCTGTCAGCGGCTGACGCGTGGCCCGCTCGATCTGGGAGAGCATGCGACGCTCCCGCGGGGTGACGAACAGCAGCGCCTGCCCGCTGCGGCCGGCGCGGCCCGTACGGCCGATCCGGTGCACGTACGACTCGGTGTCGTGCGGGATGTCGTAGTTGACCACGTGGCTGATACGGGGCACGTCCAGACCACGTGCGGCCACGTCCGTGGCCACCAGGATGTCGGTCCGACCGTCCTTGAGTGCCTCGATGGTCCGCTCCCGGAGATTCTGCGGGATGTCGCCGTTGATCGGCGCAGCAGAGAACCCGCGCGCCCGAAGCTTCTCCGCGAGCTCCTCCGTGGCCGACTTGGTCCGGACGAACAGGATCATCGCGTCGAAATCCTCGACCTCGAAGATCCTCGTCAGGGCGTCGAGTTTGTCCCGGTGATTGACCAGGACGTAGCGCTGATGGATGTTCGGGGCGGTGGAGGTCTTGGAGGCGACCTTCACCTCCGCCGGATCGGTGAGGTACTTCTGCGAGATGCGCCGGATGGCGGAGGGCATGGTCGCCGAGAACAGGGCGACCTGCGTGGTCTCCGGGGTGTCGGAGAGGATCCGCTCGACGTCCTCCTGGAAGCCCATCGCCAGCATCTCGTCGGCCTCGTCGAGGACGAGATGGCGCAGACCCGACAGATCGAGCGTGCCCTTCTTGAGGTGGTCGATCACGCGGCCGGGCGTACCGACGATGATCTGCGCACCCCGCCGCAGACCGGACAGCTGGATCCCGTAGGCCTGACCGCCATAGATCGGGAGCACGTTGACCTGCGGCATGTTGGCGGAGTAAGTGATGCACGCCTCGGCGACCTGGAGCGCGAGCTCACGGGTGGGCGCCAGAACGAGCGCCTGCGGGCTCTTCACCGCCGGGTCGATGAGTGAGAGGATCGGCAGGGCGAAGGCCGCGGTCTTGCCGGTGCCCGTCTGTGCCAGCCCCACGACATCACGGCCCGCCATCACCATCGGGATGATGGCGGCCTGGATCGCGGAGGGGACCTCGTACCCCACGTCCTTGACCGCCTGGGCGACGGCCGGGGCCAGCCCCATGTCGGCGAACGTGATCGCGTCACCGTCGCCGGCGTCGGCGTCGGGCGCGCGGTCCACCGACTCGCCCCTGCGGGGCGTGCGCTGGTCCGCCTGCTCCACAGCGGGCGCCTCAGGGACCGGTGTCTCCTCGGCGGACGCCTCAGGGACCGGTGTCTCCTCGGCGGGCGACTCCTGCTCCGACGCCTCCTC
>NZ_JAALEA010000473.1 GCF_014145145.1 Dietzia cercidiphylli | reverse complement strand
GTGCGCGGTCCGGCCGCGATCGGCGACGCCGTCGCGGCGGCGGTGGTGCTGCGCGAGGGGGTCGACGCCTGGGCGGTGGCGGACGGGTTCGGCGACTTCCTGGCCGCCCAGACCGATCTCGGTCCCAAGCAGTGGCCGTCGCTCCTGCGGGTGACCGCCTCCCTGCCCCGGACGGCCAGCTTCAAGTTCCGGGCGCGCGATCTCACCTCGCTGGGCGCCGAGTCAGCCGGCGACAGGGTCTGGGTACGCGACGGTTCCACGGCGGGATTCACCCCCGTCTGACGTCCTCGGTAGGTTTGGCGTGTGGACCACGCCGTGAACCCCGACCTGCAGCATCCCGCCGGCGACGGCATCAACGATGACGGCGTCGCCGGCGAGGACGACTTCGGCATCTCCGCGCCCGTCCCGCCCAAGCCGCTGCTTCGCGGGTGGATCCACGCCGGCACCCTGCCCGTGGCGATCGCGCTGGGCGTCGTGCTCACCGTGCTCGCCGAGGGCACGGCGCTGACCTGGGCCAGTGCCGTGTTCCTGGCGACCTCGTCGCTGCTGTTCGGAATCTCGGCGCTCTACCACCGTCTCAACTGGGGCCCGCGGGCCACCGCGCTGATGCGCCGGCTGGACCACTCCAATATCTTCCTGCTCATCGCCGGGACGTACACGCCCATGACGGTGGCGGCGCTGGAGCCCCCGACCAGCACGATCCTGTTGACGCTCGTGTGGTCGGGCGCCCTGCTCGGCATCATGTTCCGCCTGTTCTGGCTGTCCGCGCCGCGGTGGCTGTACGTCGTTCTGTACATCGGCCTCGGTTGGACCGCGGTGTGGTTCGCCGGCGATCTCATCGACGCCAACCTGGCCGCCGTCATCCTGGTGCTGGTCGGTGGGGTCGCCTACACCGGCGGCGCGGTGGTCTACGGGCTCAAGCGACCCGACCCGTCGCCGGGCGTCTTCGGCTTCCACGAGGTGTTCCACACCTGCACCGTCATCGCGTTCGCCTGCCACTGGGCCGCGATGCTGCTGTTCGTCCTGACCAGCTGATGACCTGCTGACGACCTGCTGGCCCGATGGCAAGCTGGGCGACCGCTCCGGCGAGCCGCCCGATACAGAAACGAGAATCCGCTATCCCGATTCCGGATCCGCTACCCGAATTGGGCTGGCGGATCCGGAATCGGAGTAGCGGATCTGGCCGATGACGGCGAGACGGGCCCGTCCGGTCAGGCCAGGGTCGCGCGCAGCCGCTCGACGGCGGCCTCGTACTCGGCGACGATCTGCGCCATCGTCTCGGCCACGGGCACCACGCCCTCGAGGGAGCCGATGATCTGGCCGGCGGGCATGGCCACGACCTCGGGATCCTGCGCCTCGGAGATCCGCTGGTGGGCCTCCGCGACGAGGATGTTCTGCAGCGGCATGGGCAGCGGGTCCGGCGCGTCGTCGGCGGCCCACGCCTCGGTCCACTTGCTCTTGAGCAGCCGTGCGGGCTTGCCCGAGTAGATACGGGTACGGACGGTGTCGCGGCTGGTCGCGGCCACGAGCGCCTTCTGCATGGCCTGCGACCCACCGTCCTCGGCGTACTCGGCGGCCGTGAGCCAGCGCGATCCCATCCAGGCGCCCTGCGCGCCCATCCCGATCACGGACGCGACCTGGGTCCCGTCGCCGATGCCACCGGCGGCCAGCACCGGGGCCCGGCCGTCGAGGGCCTTGACGATCTCGGGGACCAGCACCATCGTCGCGACGTCGCCGGTGTGACCTCCCGCCTCGCCGCCCTGGGCGATCACGATGTCCACGCCGTTGTCGACGTGGGCCAGGGCGTGCTTGGTGGCGCCGGCGAGGGCGGCGACCTTCATCCCGTTCTCGTGGGCGAGGTCGATGATGTGCTTCGGCGGCGAGCCCAGGGCGTTGGCGATGAGCACCGGCCGGTGCTTGAGAGACATCTCCACGTGCGACTGGGCGACCGAGTGGAGCCACCCGATGACCCCTGCGTTGTGCTCGGCGTCATCGCCGAGCGGCGGCACCCCGAGATCGTCGAGGACCCGGGAGACGAACGCCTTGTGCTCCTCCGGGATCATCGCGGCGATGTCGGAGGGACTGCCCTCGGTGGGCACCTTGTTGGGCATGACGATGTCCACACCGTAGGGCTTGCCGTCGGTGTTCTCGTCCATCCAGGTGAGCACCTCGTCGAGCTCCGCGGCGTCGTTGTAGCGGACGCACCCGAGGACGCCCATGCCGCCGGCACGGGTCACCGCGGCCGCGACCGCCTTGGACGGGGTGAAGGCGAAGACCGGGTACTCGATCCCGAATTCCTCCGCGAGGGAAGTGCGAATGCTCACTTGCTGATCTCCTGGCTGTCGTCTGCGGGGCGGGACGCGGCGATGTCCGCGGCCCACCGGTAGTCGGGCTTGCCCGCGGGATTGCGCTTGACCGAGGTCTCGACCCACAACGCGCGCGGGCACTTGTAGCGGGCGATCTCCTTGCGCGCGTGCTCGTTGATCTCCTCGATGGGCGGGCACTTGCCGTCACGGGTGTGCAGCACGGCGGCGACCTTGTGGCCCATCCGCTCGTCCGGCACCCCGATCACCAGGGCGTCGAACACGTCGGGATGGGTCTTGAGCGCCGCCTCGACCTCCTCCGGGTGGACCTTCTCGCCTCCGGTGTTGATGGAGACCGATCCGCGACCGAGCATCGTGACGGTGCCGTCCTCCTCGACCCGGGCGTCGTCGCCGGGGATCGAGTAGCGCTTCCCGCGGTACGTTTTGAACGTGGCCGCGGTCTTGACCTCGTCCTTGTAGTACCCCACCGGGATGTGCCCGGTGCGCGCGACCTTGCCGATGACCTCGGAACCGGGCTGGACCTCGTTGCCCTCGGAGTCGAGGACCGTGGTCTCCCCGTCGATCTTCACGCGGGGCCCACCGGTGTGGGTCTTGCCCTTCTCCGCGAGCGCGATGCCGGAGAAGCCGGTCTCGGAGGAACCGATCGAGTCAGAGAGCATGACGTTCGGGAACGCCTCGATGAACTGGTCCTTGACCGACGGCGAGAACAGGGCCGCCGAGGACCCGATGTAGAACACCGACGACGAGTCGTACTTCTCCGGGTCCCATGCCTCGATCAGCGGACGTGCCATGGCGTCTCCCGTGATGAACAGGAGATTGATCTTGTGCTCGGTCACGGTCTGCCAGACGGTCTCGGCGTCGAACTCCGGGATGAGCACGCTGGTGTGGCCGGCGAACAATGCCATGAGGATCGCCCACTGGGCGCCGCCGTGGATGAGCGGGGGCAGGGCGGCCCTGACCAGCACCCCGCCGTCGACGGCCTTGTTCGCCAACTCCCACTCGTCGGCGACCCGCTCCCCCGTGAGGAAGTCGATGCCACCGCCCAGGACCATGAACACGTCCTCCTGGCGCCACATGACGCCCTTGGGCGAGCCCGTGGTGCCACCCGTGTACAGCATGTAGATGTCGTCGTTCGAGCGCTCGCCGAAGTCCCGCTCGGGGGACTGCGCCGCCAGGGCGTCCTCGTAGTGCGCCACGGAGACGCTCTCGGGGACCACCGGGTCCGGTCCGTCGGTCCCGTCCTCGAACACCAGGCAGTGCCGGACCCCCGGGGTCCTGGGCAGGGCCTCGGCCAGGGTCTGCGAGTACCGCCGCTCGTGGATCACCGCGACGGCATCGGAGTTGTCCAGCAGGTACTCGAGCTCGGCCGGGACGTAGCGGAAATTCACGTTGACCATGACCGCGCGGATCTTGAAGATCGCCACCATGGCCTCGACGGCCTCGATGGTGTTGCGGCTGTACACCGCGACCTTGTCATCGGGCCCCACCCCCACCGACTGCAGGTGGTGGGCGAGTCGGTTGGCACGGTCCTCGAACTCCCGGAAGCTGAGCTCGCGATCACCCTGGACGAGCACGAGCCGGTCGGGGACACGGTCCACGCTGTGTTCTACGAGATCTCCGATGGTGTACGCCATGCCCCCAAACTAGAACGTGTTACCTTCCCGTGGTGTGGGTTACATCGAACCCGGCATAAAGAAATCCTCCAGGAGGCCGAAGATGACCAGCGCCGCAACCCCCGAGGACCAGCACCTGCTCACCGAGCGGCGGGGGCACGTCCTGATCGTCACCATGAACCGCCCCGAAGCCCGGAACGCCCTGTCCGGGCCGATGATGCGGGGCATGGAGGCCGCCTGGGACCTGGTGGACTCCGACCCCGACATCCGGGCGTGCATCCTCACCGGCGCGGGCGGGTTCTTCTGCGCGGGCGCCGACCTCAAGGCCATGAACTCCGACGCCCCGGGGGACAAGTTCGCCGGCGGCGGCTGGGATCTCACGACGCTCCCGGCCCTGCTCAAGGGCCGTCGACTGAGCAAGCCGCTCATCGCCGCGGTCGAGGGGCCGGCCATCGCGGGCGGGACCGAGATCCTGCAGGGCACCGACATCCGCGTCGCCGGACGGTCCGCGAAGTTCGGTGTCTCCGAGGCGCGGTGGGGCCTGTACCCGCTCGGCGGTTCGGCGGTCCGGCTCGTGCGCCAGATCCCGTACACCGTCGCGATGGAGGTCCTCATGACGGGCCGCCACCTCACCGCGGAGGAGGCCGAGCGTTTCGGGCTCATCGGCCACGTGGTCGACGACGGATCGGCCCTCGACAAGGCCCTGGAGATCGCCGACCTCATCGCCGCGAACGGTCCGCTGGCGGTCCGGGGGATGATCGAGACCATCCGTCGCACCGAGGGCATGCACGAGGAGGAGGCCTTCCGCGTCGACGCCGAGGTGGGCGGGCGGGTCTTCGCCTCCGCCGACGCGAAGGAGGGCCCGCGGGCGTTCGCCGAGAAGCGCACGCCCGAGTTCCGGGGGGAATGACCTCGCCCCGTCGGGTCTGTCGATAAAGTCGGCACGACAACCAGAGAACAGAGGGGCGGGGCGAACCAGTGACAGGACCAGGGCCGCGGGTCGTGATCGCCGACGACGACGACGACATCCGTGAGCTCGTCGCCTTCAAGCTCGACAACGCGGGATACGAGATCCGCACCGCCCGCGACGGGGTGGAGGCCCTCGAGGCGATCACGAGCTTCGCCCCGTCACTGGCCATCCTCGACATCATGATGCCCGGCCTGTCCGGTCTCGACGTCCTCCGTCGCCTGCGGGACGGAGAGGGCCCGGAGGACTGCCGCGTCCTGCTGCTCACCGCCCGAGCCCGGGATGCCGAGGTCGACGCGGGGTTCGCGGCGGGCGCCGACGACTACGTCATCAAACCCTTCAGCCCCCGGGAGCTCCTCCGCCGGGTCGACGCGCTGCTCGGCCGGTAGAACCGCGGACCGCCCGGTGCTCCCCTCGTACGACGACCCCTCCCCCTCCCTGCTCGACGACGTCGCGCCCGAGGTCGCGTCCAGCGTGCTCACCACATCGCTGTGGATCCTGGTCGCCTCCATCGCCGTGCTGATCATCGTGATGCTGTGGGCCCACGCGGCGCGGATCAGCCGTGGTCGTCGTGTCGAGCGCATCCTGCGGCCGATCCGGCCCCGGCTGCTCGCGCTCGCCGCGGACGAGGAGCCGACCGACGAGCCCACCGGCAGGCTGAGCGGGTACCGGGCGCGCGTGGTCGACAGGGCCGTTCTCGACCTGCTCGGCAAGGTCCGCGGCGGAGCCGTCACCGCGCTGGTCGACATCCTCGATCGTCACGGCACCGTCGACGGCGCGGTCCGTGGCACCCGCTCGTGGTCGTCCACCACCCGGGCCCGGTCAGCCCAGGTACTCGGGGCGACACGGCGCCGTGAGCACGCGTCCACACTGG
>NZ_JAALEA010000472.1 GCF_014145145.1 Dietzia cercidiphylli | reverse complement strand
CGCGGACCCCGACTCGGGCGCGTCCGAGGACGTCGACCCCGGGCCGGGAGGCGCGGGGCGCGGGGGAGAGGCCGGGGAGCAGGCGGCCCTCGCGCGGTGGCGGGAATTCCTGCACGAGGACCTGACCTCGTACGGCGACCAGCGGGACCGGCCCGACCTCGACACGACCAGCCGACTGTCCGTGCACCTGAAGTACGGGGAGATCCACCCGCGCACGATCCTGGCCGAGCTCGCCGATCACCCCGGCTCGGACTCCGAGGGCGCGCGTCGGTTCGTCACCGAGCTGGCGTGGCGCGAGTTCTACGCGGACGTCCTGTGGCACCGGCCCCGCTCCGCCTGGCGCGATCTCCGGGACACGCTGGAGGGAATGGACTACGACGAGGGCCCGGAGACCGCCGCGCTCGTCGAGGCCTGGCAACAGGGGCTGACCGGCTACCCGTTCGTGGACGCCGGGATGCGGCAGCTGCGGGCCGAGGGGTGGATGCACAACCGC
Source organism: Dietzia cercidiphylli (assembly GCF_014145145.1). Lineage (GTDB taxonomy): Bacteria > Actinomycetota > Actinomycetes > Mycobacteriales > Mycobacteriaceae > Dietzia > Dietzia natronolimnaea. The sequence goes on along the minus strand of NZ_JAALEA010000472.1, from coordinate 5,062 downwards.
GTCCGGATGGTCACCGCGAGCTTCCTGGTCAAGGACCTCCACGTGTGGTGGCCGTCCGGGGCCCGGTACTTCCTCGACCACCTGCGGGACGGCGACCTGGCCTCCAACAACCACGGGTGGCAGTGGGTGGCCGGGACCGGCACCGACGCCTCGCCGTACTTCCGGGTGTTCAACCCCGTCACCCAGGGGGTGAAATTCGATCCGGACGGCGACTACGTGCGCCGGTGGATCCCCGAGCTCGCGCACCTGTCGGGCGCCGCCGCCCACGAACCGTGGCGAGCGGCGGACGGATACGACCACGGGTACCCCGAGCGCATCGTGGACCACGCCGAGGAGCGCCGCGAGACCCTCCGTCGCTACGACCGCGCCCGCGGCGACGGGAGCTGACGGGCCCGGCGGGTCACCTGCAGGGACCCGGCTCGGGGCCGGGCCGCCCGCGGAGCCGATACCGTGAGGGCATGCGACGACTCCTGGTCCCGGTAGCGGCAGCGGCCCTCGTCCTGACCGGGTGTACCGGCGGAACCGCCTCCGTCGACCCCGATGACAGGGCGGGGCAGGCGCCGTCCACCGCCGCCACCTCCGAGGACTTCCGCGTGACGGAGCACGGCGGGTTCGACGAGGGGTGGGCGATGGCCTTCCTGCCCGGTTCCGAGCACCTGCTCATCTCACAGCGCGGAGGTGAGTTGATGCTGCGCGATCAGTCCACCGGCGAGGTCGTCGAGGTCGCCGGGGTGCCGCCGGTCGACGACGCCGGGCAGGGAGGTCTGCACGACGTCGCCGCCGGCGCCTCCCACGCCGAGGACGGCGCCGTCTACCTCAGCTGGGTGCGCGACCATCCCGAGGGCGCGCAGGGCGTGGTGGGCCGCGGCATACTCGACGTGGACCGCGCCGAGCTGACGGACCTGGAGGTGATCTGGGAGCAGGACCCCGCCGTCGGCAACGGACACTTCGCGCTGCGCCTGCTCGTCCTCGACGACCACCTCTACGTGACCTCGGGCGACCGCCAGGAGCAGACCCCCGCCCAGGACACCGCCAGCAACCTCGGCGCAGTGGTCCGCCTGACCCTCGACGGGGACCCGGCGCCCGGCAACCCGTGGGCGGGGGACGGCGGCTCCTCCGCCGACCTCTGGACCATCGGCCACCGCAACCCCCTGGGCATCGCCGAGGACCCGGAGGGCGGGATCTGGGTGTCCGAGATGGGCCCCCGCCACGGCGACGAGCTCAACCTGCTCGTCGAGGGCGCGAACTACGGGTGGCCCCGGGCCTCGATGGGACGGCACTACGACGGCGGGGACATCCCGGACCACCGGGACGGTGACGGCTTCGTCCCGCCCGCCGCGTACTGGGTGCCCGCCATCTCCCCCGGCAGCCTCCTGATCTACGGCGGGGACCGTTTCGACGGCTGGAGAGGCAGCGCGCTCGTCGGCGGACTGTCCGGACAGGTGTTGGTCCGTGTGGAACTGCAGGACCAGACCGCGACCGTCGTGCAGGAATGGGACATGGGCGAGCGGGTCAGGGCGCTCGCCGAGGCCCCCGACGGGGCGATCTGGGTGCTCGAGGACGGCCCGGGTGGGCGCCTGCTCGAGCTGACCCCGGTCTGACCCGTCGCCTCTCCTGTGGCCCTCTCCCGTCCACCGCCTAGTCTGGCGGTATGACGCAGCAGACTGATCAGACGAGCACCCGCGACGGTGTGGACATCAAGCCCCGCAGCCGGGACGTCACCGACGGCCTCGAGAAGACCGCCGCGCGGGGCATGCTCCGCGCGGTCGGGATGGGGGACGACGACTGGGGCAAGCCCCAGATCGGGGTGGCCTCCTCGTGGAACGAGATCACCCCGTGCAACCTCTCGCTCGACCGCCTGGCCAAGGCGGTCAAGGAGGGCGTGCACTCCGGCGGCGGGTACCCGCTCGAGTTCGGCACCATCTCGGTGTCCGACGGGATCTCGATGGGTCACGAGGGCATGCACTTCTCGCTCGTGTCCCGCGAGGTGATCGCCGACAGCGTCGAGACGGTGATGAGCGCCGAGCGGCTCGACGGGTCGGTGTTGCTCGCCGGCTGCGACAAGTCCCTCCCGGGGATGCTCATGGCCGCCGCGCGCCTCGATCTGGCGGGCGTCTTCCTGTACGCGGGATCCACGTTGCCCGGCTTCGCGAAGCTCTCCGACGGCACGGAGAAGCAGGTCACCATCATCGACGCGTTCGAGGCCGTCGGGGCGTGCTCGCGCGGTCTGATGAGTCGCGAGGACGTCGACACCATCGAGCGAGCCATCTGTCCCGGCGAGGGGGCGTGCGGCGGAATGTACACCGCCAACACCATGGCGAGCGCGGCCGAGGCGCTCGGGATGTCCCTCCCGGGGAGCGCGTCCCCGCCCGCGCCGGACCGGCGGCGGGACGACTACGCCAAGGCGAGCGGTGAGGCGGTGGTCGAGTTGCTGCGTCGCGGGATCACCGCCCGCGACATCATGACCAAGGAGGCGTTCGAGAACGCGATCGCCGTGGTCATGGCCTTCGGCGGATCCACCAACGCCGTCCTGCACCTGCTCGCGATCGCCAGCGAGGCGGAGGTCGAGCTCACCCTCGACGACTTCGCCCGCATCGGCGCGAAGGTGCCGCACCTCGCGGACGTCAAGCCGTTCGGCGCGCACGTGATGACCGACGTCGACCGGATCGGCGGTGTTCCGGTGGTCATGAGGGCCCTGTTCGACGCGGGACTCCTGCACGGCGACTGCCTCACCGTCACCGGGCGCACCGTCGCGGAGAACCTCGCGGACATCGCCCCGCCGGACCCGGACGGGCTGGTGCTGCGCGCGATGAGCGAGCCGATCCACCCGACCGGCGGCATCACGATCCTGCACGGGTCGCTCGCCCCTGAGGGCGCCGTGGTCAAGTCCGCCGGCTTCGATTCCGATGTCTTCGAGGGCACTGCCCGCGTGTTCGAGCGGGAGCGCTCCGCCATGGACGCGCTGGAGGACGGCACGATCACCGCCGGGGACGTCGTGGTGATCCGCTACGAGGGGCCCAAGGGCGGCCCGGGCATGCGCGAGATGCTCGCGATCACCGGCGCCATCAAGGGCGCCGGGCTCGGCAAGGACGTGCTGTTGATGACGGACGGGCGGTTCTCCGGTGGCACCACCGGCCTGTGCGTCGGCCACATCGCCCCCGAGGCGGTGGACGGTGGACCGATCGCCCTGGTCCGCGACGGCGACCGCATCCGCCTGGACGTGTCCGACGGGACCCTGGACCTGCTGGTGGACGAGGCCGAGCTGGAGGCGCGTCGCGCCGGGTGGGAGCCGCTCCCGCCGCGCTACACCCGCGGTGTGCTGGCCAAGTACTCCAAGCTCGTGCAGTCGGCCTCGACGGGCGCGATCTGCCGGTGAGGCCCCGCGGCAGCAGGTGACACGCCACGGTGGCTCGCCCACCACCGCATGACCCGGGCTCACACCCGGGTCATGCGGTCGCCCTACTTCGCGTCGGGGTCCGGTTGGTGGATGCCGAACACGTTGCCCTCGGTGTCGAGGAAGTAGCCCTGCCACGCCATACCCGGCAGGGCGTGCTTGTCCATGGCCACCGTCCCGCCGGCGTCGAGGATCGCGCGGGCGGTGGCGTCGAAGTCCCCGCACCCCATCGTGAGCACCGCGCCGGCGACGGGCGATCCCGTCGCAGGGGTGTCGCCGTTGCGCTGCATGATCGCGCCGTTGATGCCCGGTTGGTCCTCGGGGCCGGAGGTCACGCCAAAGTACGGTGACCCGGCGAAGTCGCTCCAGTCCTGGTAGGTCCAGCCGAAGACGGCAGCGTAGAACGCGCACGCCCGCGCGGGATCGGAGGCGTGGATCTCGAAGTGGATGGGACGGGACACGGCGGGCTCCTCACATCGGAGATCGGATCGGGTCAGTCGAGGACGGTGCCGTCCTCGAGGTGGGAGAGCGACCCGCCCCCGGGCCTCTCACCCGTGGCGAGGTAGACCACGCGGTTGGCGATACTGACCGTGTGATCGGCGAACCGCTCGTAGTAGCGGGCGAGCAGCGCCAGATCCACCGCCGCGACCGAGCCGTGCGGCCAGTCCTCGGCGGAGATCTGCCGCATGAGGTCGGCGTGGAGGGAATCGACCGCGTCGTCCTCCGAATCGAGTGAGCGAGCGAGGCGGACGTCCTTGGTGGGGAGCAGCTGCCCGAGATTCCGGGCCATGGCCGAGTCCCGCTCCGCGAATTCGCGGATCGTCGGGACCACGGGCCCGGGGATGACCGGGTTGGGGTGGCGTCGGCGGGCGACGCGGGCGATGTGGCCGGTGAGGGCGGCCATCCGCGTGAAGTGCTCGACGATGTAGATGCCGGAGACCACCTGCCGCAGGTCGCGGGCCACGGGTGCCTCGAGCAACAGCAGATCGAAGGCGTGCTGCTCGCTCGCCTCGCGCAGATCCTCCACCTCGGCCGCGCCGTCGATGACCTCGGTGGCGGCGACCTCGTCACCCTCGAGCAGCGCCACGGTGGCGAGGTCGAGGAGTCGGTTGTTCATCTCGCAGAACCGGACCAGCTGGTCGGAGAACTCGTCGAGCTTGGTATGGAGGACGGTGCGCATCCCATGACTGTAGTGGTGGGGCGGGATCGCCGCGATCCCGTTAAGCCAGTGTTCACCGCCCGGGCGGTCGGAGTGGGGGTGCGGGCGTGGGGAATAGATGGACCCATCGGTCTGTTCTGCCCTGTCGTACGCACGTCGCCCGCGTCCCGGAAAGGACACCCGATGATCCCGTTCCCGTACGAGACCACCCGCTCCCGGGAGAGGCGACCCGGCCGGTCGGTGCTGATCGACGCGGACTCGATGGTCGGGGCGCGGGAGATCGGCACCACCGCCTCGCGTCTGCGCGGGCTGGCATGAGCGGGTCCGCGGCCGCCACTCTCACCCCGGACCTCGGGGCACCGCGGGCACGGCTCACCGCCGGGGACCTCGGCGCCGTCGATCCCGGAGCGCTCATCGCGGTGATCGATTCGGTCGCCGCGCGGGCGACGGCGCTGGACCGCGGGGACGCCGACCTCAGGCAGGACCTCTCCGCTCTCGCCGACCTCGGC
>NZ_JAALEA010000471.1 GCF_014145145.1 Dietzia cercidiphylli | reverse complement strand
CGGCGGCCGGGTCAGGGCCGGGCCGGCCGGCGTCGGTGCCACCGAGCGCGGCGTCGATGCGCGGCCAGAGATCGGTGGTGGCGGCGAAGGCCAGCAACACCGTGGGGGCCCGGCGCACGAGATCGCCCTCGTTGGACTTGCCGGTCACCGCCGGGTCGCCGAACACGCCCAGGACGTCGTCGACCACCTGGTACGCCGTGCCCAGGTGGCGACCGGTCTCACGGAGCGGGGGGATCATCTCCTCCGGCCCCCCGGCCAGGACCACGCCCAGCACCATGGGCAGGGTCACGGAGTAGGCCGCGGTCTTGGCGGCACCGATCGCCAGTGCGTGTTCCTGCGTGGTCGGCTCACCGTGGGCCGCACCGTGCACGTCGGCGTACTCCCCGGCGATGGAGGCCACCACCGCGCGTTCGACCTCCGCCATGGCGCGGTGCAGCACGGGCGCCGGCACGGGCAACCGGGCGAACTCGCCCATCGCGGCCACCAGGAGGAGATCCCCGCCGAGCAGTCCCCCCACCATGCCGACGTGCGCGGCGGTCTCCCGGGACAACCCCTGCTCGGCACCCCGCGTTGTGGTCCGACCCTGCAGGTTGGGCCGGCCCCGGCGGTGGTCGTCGCCGTCGGCCACGTCGTCGTGGACCAGGAAGGCCTCGTGGAGGAGTTCGAGCGCCTGACAGGCGGCGGCGCGAACCGCCTCGTCGCGACCGCCGGCGTGCGTGTAGACCGCGTCGAACAGTGCCGAGCGCATGCCCTTGCCGGATCGGGTGGTGCGGTCGAGATCGGCCGCCCAGTCGTCGACGGCGGGACCCAGGCCGTCGGGCAGGTCGCGAGAGGTCATCCGCTGGGCGGCGCTTACCGAATCCAGTGTCATGTCCTGTTGTTCGGAGCCGACCCTGTCGTGGATACCCCTCACCTCGAATCTTTTCGATGAGATGCGGCACACCGGCGTCCCGCACCCGGCGCCGCTGATGTCCACGGTGTCACACGGCCACACTATCGCGGCCAGGAAATGCACGAAGACCCCCGCTTGTGGCGGGGGTCTCGCGTGCCAGATGATGGATTCGAACCAACGTAGGCATAAGCCGACGGATTTACAATCCGCTCCCTTTGGCCGCTCGGGCAATCTGGCGTGCACCCTTGAAGGCGCTAGGACACGATACAACGCGTGTGACCCCCGGTGCCAAATCGGGGGCCGGCGGGGTGGCCCGGGCGGATGTCACGGCCGGGTAGCCTGGCCGGGATCGTCCCCCAACCCAGGAGAAGGAGCGCGTCCATGGCCTCGGAGTCCTCGTTCGACATCGTCTCGGAGTTCGACCGCCAGGAGGTGGACAACGCCCTCAACCAGGCCGCCAAGGAGCTGGGCACCCGCTACGACTTCCGCGGTACCGACGCCGGTATCGAGTGGAAGGGTGACGACGCGGTGGAGATCGTCGCGGCCTCCGAGGACCGTGTGCTGGCGGCCAAGGACGTGTTCATCGAGAAGCTGGTCCGCCGGGGCCTGAGCATGAAGGCGCTGGAGGTGGGCGACCCGATGCCGTCCGGTAAGGGCTTCCGCCTGGTCGGCTCCCTCAAGCAGGGCATCGACAAGGAGAACGCCAAGAAGATCACCAAGCTCCTGCGCGACGAGGGCCCCAAGGGCGTCAAGGCGCAGATCCAGGGCGAGGAGATCCGGGTGTCGTCCAAGAAGCGCGACGACCTGCAGGAGTGCATGCAGCTGCTCAAGAAGGCCGATCTCGAGGTCGCGCTGCAGTTCACCAACTACCGGTAGTCCGACGACCGTGCCCTTCCCAGGGGGACGCAGGAGGAGCCGGCGGCGTGCCGCCGGCGCGGGCGGCGTGCGGGTGCTCGCCGCGGCCGTGGGGATGTCCCTGCTGGCGGGATGTTCTGTCGGGATCGACGACGACGAGGGCTCGCCTCTGCTCACGGTCTTCGCCGCCGCCTCGCTCACCAGCGCGTTCACCCGGATAGCCGAGGACTACGAGCGTCAGAACCCCGAGGTCGAGGTACGGCTGTCCTTCGACGGATCGGCCGGGCTGGTCGACCAGATCGCCGGGGGCGCTCCCGCCGACGTGTTCGCCTCGGCGGATGCCGCGAGCATGGACCGGGCGCTCGCCGAGGGACTGATCCCCGGTGAGCCGGTGGAGTTCGCGACCAACGTCCTCACCCTGATCACCCCGCCCGGGAACCCCGCCGGCGTCACCGGTCTGGACCGCTCACTCGACGGCACCCGGTTGGTCGTGTGCGCTGACGGTGTCCCCTGCGGCGACGCGGCGCGCGCGCTGGCCGCGGCGGCCGGCGTCGAACTGCGACCGGTGAGCGAGGAATCCAAGGTCACCGACGTGCGCGGCAAGGTCACCTCCGGGGAGGCCGACGCCGGGATCGTCTACGTCACCGACGCCCGCGCGGCCGGGGACCGGGTC
>NZ_JAALEA010000470.1 GCF_014145145.1 Dietzia cercidiphylli | reverse complement strand
GATCGGCCGCCGCCATCGCCCGCAGACGCACGCCCTCGTCGAGCGGCGCCGTCCGCCACCACCCCGGTCGCGCATCACGTTCCCGGGCCACGCGGTGCAGACATCTGGCCCCCGAGGCCGGCCCCACCACCGCCGCATCGGGGGCGCGGTACGTGGTGCTGCCGGCGTCCTCCATCGCCGTCCATCATGGCCCAGCCGCGGCCCACACGACGGTCCGGTCCTCAGTGCGGGCCGATTCGCCTAGGCTGGAGACCTGATGTCCGCGACGAGAGAAGGATCGACGCCCATGGGCAAGCTGACGACCTACCGCGACAAGCGTGCCGAACTCCGCGCCCATGCTTCGGCGCTCAAGTCCACGGCCATGAAGGAGGCCAAGCTCGCGGCCAAGGAGACGCGGAAGAAGGCCAAGGAGGCGCACCGCGTGGAACTGGCCGAGGCCAAGGAACGCGCCAAGCTCGAGCGCAAGAACGCCGACCGCAAGGCGAGGCGCGCCGAGAAGCGGGCCGAGAAGCGTGACAAGCTCGACCGCAGATCCGCCAAGCGGAACCGCAAGAACGAGAAGGTCCACGCCAAGCAGGAACGCGCCACCATCAAGCGCGAGGCCAAGCTGCTGGCCAAGGACCGCAAGCTCGCCGAGAAGATCGACTCCGCCGGCCGCAAGCACGAGTACCAGCTCGCCGAGATGGAACTCAAGAAGCTCGAGGGCACCAAGCTCAACAAGGATGACCTGCAGCGGTGGCTGAGCATGGCCAAGGTCGCCACCCCGGTGCTGCTGCCGATGGTCTACAAGGCCGTCTCCAACGTGCAGGGATCGGCCGGCAAGCCCTCCGGCCCCGGAGGCGTGGACCTCGAGGCCGCCGGCATCAACGCCACCGGTCCCGGCGCCGCCCTCGGCGTGCGGATCGTCCGCCTCGAGCAGACCCTCGACCAGCTCGACACGAGCCGCGGGAGCGAGCGGGAGGTCAAGGACTTCATCGCCTCCACCCGGACCCGGCTCACCGACCTGCGGACCGCGGTCGAGACCGCCGAGACCACGCCCACCGCGCAGCGGCGCGAGATCCACTCGTCGATCTCGGGCGAGCTCGACCGCATCAACAAGGACATCTTCGCCCGCCTGGGCGTCAAGGCGTGACGGCACTGCGGGGGCGCGTGGCGTCCGTGGCGGTCGCTGCCGCCCTGGTCGGCGGCGCGGCCGCGCCCGCGGTGGTGCTCGCCCCGGTCGCTGTCGCCCACTCCGTATTGGTCTCCATCGATCCGGAGGACGGGTCCGAGCTGGACACCCCGCCCGACGAGATCGTGTTGACCTTCAACGAGGAGATCAACCAGAGCTTCGCCTCCGTCGCCGTGACCGCCGGGGAGAACCGGGCCAACCGGGTCGTGGGCGACCCCTCGGTGGCGGGCGAGACCGTCACTGTCGACGTCGATGAACTCGAGCCCGGCCCCTACACCGTCGGATACCGGGTGACCTCGTCCGACGGTCACGTGGTGAGCGGGTCATCGGTCTTCACCGTGGCGGGCGGGGCCGGCGGGGACGCCTCCCCGGCTGGCGGGTCCGACACCGGGGCCGGCGACGAGGCGGACGTCGCCGATGAGACCTCGGGTGAGGACACCGGCATCAATCCCGCGATCTGGGTCGTCGGCGGTCTGGCGATCCTGCTCATCGGCGGCGCGTTCGTCCTGCTGCGCCGCGGTAACTGACGGGCGGGCCCGCAAAGCGGTGCAGCCGCTCCCCCGTCCGGCGTCTCGCTCCCGCGCCTGTACACGTCAGCCACAGCCGCGTCCGGGCATGGTGTCTGGCCTGCCCCTCGGGGCGCGCGAGACGCCATGCCCGGACGCG
>NZ_JAALEA010000046.1 GCF_014145145.1 Dietzia cercidiphylli | reverse complement strand
GGCCGCCCGGGCTCCGGCGATGCGTGGAGCGCGGGCGGCCGGTGGGCGGTCTGACGGGTCCTACGGCATGGGGGCGCCGACCTCGCCGGAGTCGCGGCGCAGGACGCGCAGCGAGTCCACCGCGCGGACCTCGGTGAACTGGCCGGACTCCAGGGCGCGGCAGTAGATCTCGTACGGCGGGCGTCCACCGTCCTCGGGGTTGGGGAACACGTCGTGGATCAACAGAGCGCCGCCGACCGCGACCCACGGGGCCCACCCCTCGTAGTCGGCCTGCGCCGCCTCGGAGGAGTGGCCGCCGTCGATGAACACGAACGAGGCCGGCCTGCCCCAGACCCGGGCCACCTGGCGCGAGGTGCCCACCGCGGCCGTCACCACGTCGTCGAGCTCCGCGTCCCACATCGTGTGCCGGAACGCCACGAGGGTCTCCAGGCGGCCGGTGTGCGGGTCTACCAGCGTGGTGTCGTGGTACTCCCACCCGGGCTGGTGCTCCTCGGACCCACGGTGGTGGTCGACGGTGACGATGCTGCCGCCGGTCACCCGCGCGGCCGCGCCGAGGAAGACGGTGGACCGGCCGCAGTAGGTGCCGATCTCGACCCCCACGCCGTCGCCCAGGTACTCGCAGGCGATCTCGTAGAGGGTGCGGCCCTCGTCCAGCGGCATGAAGCCGGGGGCGGAGAGCGCCACGTCGAGCAGCGCCTGGTCGATCTCGGGAGCGGTCATGGCATAAACCTATCGCCCGTCACCGCGCTCCCGGCCCCCGCCCTCAGCCCTCGCTCCCGGACCCGGCCGCGGCCCGCCGTGCGGCCTTACGGGCGCGCGCCACGTGCGGGCCCACCACGTTGCCCAGCTTGGTGCCGTTTGGCCAGCCCGCGTAGTAGCAGAGGAACAGCACGATCTCCTCCAGCTCCTCGGGTGTGAGCTCGTCGTTGCCCAGCGCGGCGCCCACCTGGATGTCGGCGATGTCCGTGTTCCCCTGTGCGGTCAGCGCGCCCAGCAGGAGCAGGCGGCGGTCGCGGTGGCTCAGGCCCGGACGGGACCACACGCGCCCGAACAGGTGGTCCGCGGTCTCGGCGAAGTAGTCGCCGGGACCATCGGACATCTCGAAGCCGTAGACCTCGGTCATCATGGCCAACCCGCGTTCGCGCTCCGGGGACATGCCGGACCCTGCCGTGTCGCTCATCGTGCTCCCTCGTCGTCGCCGTTGCTGTCGTTGCTGTGGTCGTTGCCGTCGTCGTCCAGCCCGTCGCCCTCGCTGCGGTCACCCACGCCCGCACCCGCGGTCGCGGTCGCGGCGCGGCGGGCGATCTCGCCCGGCCCCACGCCGAACCCGGCACCCAGGTCCCGTAGCGCGATGGTCCCGAGCGGCAGGTCCACCTCCAACCGCTCGCCCAGGGACAACGCCAGCGAGAGGTCCTTCTCGCCGAGGCCCCGGACGTGGGTGAACACGCCGTGCCAGAAGTCGTCGGGGGCGATCGGCGCGGTGGTCTCGCGCAGCATGACCGCCCCGGCACCACCGGTGATGGCGTCGGTGTGCCGGACCACGCGACCGAGCTTGGCGATGTCGATGCCCGCGGCCTCCGCCAGCCGGGAGGCCTCGGCGGCGGCGGTGAAGGAGATGAAGTGCAGCAGGTTGCGGGCGAGCTTCATCCGGGTGCCCGCGCCCACCTCGCCGGCGTGGACCGGCATCGCGGCCCACAGGGCGAACACGGGCTTGCAGGCCTCGTAGACCTCGCGGGGTCCGCCCACCATCACCGCGAGCTCGCCCTTCTCGGCGCCCGGTGCGCCCCCCGAGACCGGCGCGTCCACCAGGTGCACCCCGTGGGTGGCGCACGCCTGAGCGAGCTCTACGGCCGTGGAGTCGGAGATGGTGGAGTGGACCGCGACCACCGTCCCCGGCGCCGCGGTGCGCAGGATCCCGTCGGGACCCTCGACGACGTCCCGCACCTGGGCGTCGTCGAGCACCGTCACCGAGACCAGTCGTGCGGTCCGGGCCACCTCGGCGGGCGTCGCGGCGGCGGTGGCCCCCTCGGAGACGAACGGTTCGGCGGCCTCGGGACGGACGTCGCAGACCACCAGTCCGCCGGGCCACGACAGCAGCCGCCGGGCGATGGGCGCTCCCATGTTCCCCAGCCCGATGAACCCCACGGGCGCGGGGGAGTGCTCGGGTGACCCCGGCCCGATGGGAGAGGCTCCCGGGTCCTGCCCCGCGCTGCCGGCCGGCTGCCCGCTCACGACCTGATGACCTGTCCGCCGTCGACGTTGAAGATCTGGCCGGTGATCCACGACGCCTCATCCGACAGCAGGAACAACAGCATTCCCACCAGGTCCTGGGGCTGACCCATCCGCTTGAGGGGGAGCTTGTCGACCATGTCCTTGACGATGGACTGCGGGGTGGTGGTGCGGTTGGCCTCGGTGTCGATCGGGCCGGGCGCGATGGCGTTGATGCGGATGTTCGACCCGCCCAGCTCGGTGGCCAGCTGCTGGGTCAGGCCGTTGACGCCCACCTTGGCCAGGCCGTAGAAGCCGGAGTAGAGCCACGCGGCGGTCGAGGACTGGTTGACGATCGCGCCACCGCCGGCCGCCGCCATCTTCTCCCAGCAGGCGCGGACCATGAGGAGCTGGCCGTTCATGTTGACCTGCATGAACTTCTGGTAGTAGTCCCACGGCACCGTGATGAGGAAGTCGAGCTTCATGCCGCCGAAGATCGCGGCGTTGTTGACCAGCATGTCCAGCCGGCCGTACTTCTCCACGGTCGCCTCGGCGCACGCGTCGGCCGAGTCCGGGTCCGAGACGTCGGTGTGCTGGAAGAAGGCCTCGCCGCCGGCGGCGACGATCTCCGCCGCCACGCGCTCGCCCTCGGTGTCCGAGACGTCGGCCACCACGACCTTCGCGCCCTCGGCGGCGAGCGCCTTGGCGTACTCCTCGCCGATTCCGCCGGCCGCGCCGGTCACGATCACGGACTTGCCCTCAAAACGTCCCATGTCTGTAGTCTCTGCTTCCTTGGTGTGGCTTGATATGGCTTGATATGGCTTGATATGGCGTGATGCCGGTGGTCGCTCGGGTGCGGGCGGCGCGTCAGGCCGGGGTGGCCACGGACTTGGTCTCGAGGTACTCCTCGAAGCCCTGGCGGCCCATCTCACGGCCGATGCCCGACTGCTTGTAGCCGCCGAAGGGCACGTCGGCGCCGTACCAGACGCCGCCGTTCACCCCGAGCGTTCCGGTGCGGATGCCCGCCACGACCCTCTCGACGCGGCCGAGGTCGGCGCCCCAGACGGCGCCGGAGAGGCCGTAGGGGGAGTCGTTGGCGATCCGGACCGCGTCGTCGTCGCCGTCGTGGGGGATGACGACGAGGACGGGGCCGAAGATCTCCTCCCGGGCCACCCGCGCGGAGTTGTCGAGTCCGGAGATCAGGGTGGGCTCCACCCAGAAGCCCTTGGCCTTGTCCTCGCCGGAGGGGCGCCCGCCGCCGATCTCGACGGTGCCGCCCTCCTCGACGGCCAGTGCGATGTACCCCTCGACCCGCTCGCGCTGCAGTTCGGAGATCAGCGGACCGCACAGGGTGCCGGGATCGGTGGGGTCGCCCGGTGCGAAGGCCGCCATGGCGCCCTTGGCCGCCTCGACGGCCTCGTCGTACCTCTCGCGGGGCACCACCAGTCGGGTGGTGAGGGCGCACCCCTGGCCGGCGTGGGTACAGGCGTTGAGGGCCGTCATGAAGCAGGCGGCGTTCAGGTCGGCGTCGTCCAGCACGACCGCGGCGGACTTGCCGCCCAGCTCGAGGAAGACCTTCTTGAGGGTCTCCGCCGCGGCCACCATGATCTTCTTGCCGGTGGCGGTGGACCCGGTGAACGAGACGAGGTCCACGCGCGGGTCGGTGGTCAGCAGGGCGCCCACCCCGTGGTCCGAGGACGAGACCACGTTGAGCACGCCCGCGGGGATGTCGGTCTCCTCGGCGGCGATCCGGGCCACGGCCGCGGCGATGAGCGGGGTGTCGGGTGCGGGCTTGAGCACCACGGTGCAGCCCGCGGCCAGCGCGGGCCCGATCTTGGCCAGGTTGATCTGGTTGGGGAAGTTCCACGGGGTGATGGCTCCGACCACGCCGATCGCCTCCCGGCGCACCGAGCGATGGGAGCGCACCCCCATCACCTCGGACTCGCCCAGCTCCTCGACCCACTGGTAGGCGTCGACGAGGTCGGCGAGCCAGCCCAGGTCGGCCACGGGGCCCTCCAGCTGGGGCCCGGTGGTGAACATGTGGGGGGCGCCCACCTCGGCGATGGTCAGTGCGCGCAGCTCCTCGGTGTGGGACTGCAGAGCATCCCGGAGTTGCCGCAGACACGCCGCACGGAAGGCATGATCGGTGGACCACGTGGTGGTGTCGAACGCGGTCCGGGCCGCCTCGATGGCGGCGTCCATGTCCTCGGGGCGGGCGTCGGCGGCGCGGCCGATCAGGTCCTCCGTGGCGGGGTTGAGGACGTCGAACGTGCCGCCCCCGGAGGCCGGGCGCAGCTCGCCGCCGATGAGGAGCGGGGCGTCGTAGGTGGTGCTCGTCGTCACGGGGGGCCTTCCGTCGGGTGCGGGTGGACAACTGTCTAGACGATAGTCCGGCGAGTGGTGTACTGTCCAGACACATGTCCAGTGACGTTCGTTTCGAATCCACGCGAAGGCGCCTCAACGGCCAGCAGGCAGAGACCGTCGACCGCCTCACCAGCGCCGCGGTGGAGGTGTTGCGCGAGAAGGGGCCGGGCGGGCTCGCGGTCCGGGCCGTGGCCTCGAGGGCCGGCGTCGCCCCGGCCACCGCGTACACCTACTTCTCGTCCAAGGGCCACCTCATCGCCGAGGTGTTCTGGCGACGCCTGCGTGACCACGTCACCGAGGGCGCCGGCAGCGGCACCACGGTGGACAGGGTGGTGGCGGTCCTGCGGGACGTCGCGATGTTGGTCGCGGACGAGCCCGAGCTCTCCTCTGCGGTCACCGCGGCCCTGTTGGGCGACGACCCGGAGGTGTCCCACCTGAGGATCCGGATCGGCGCGGACATCCGACGCCGCCTGACGGCCGCGCTGGGTGACGAGGCCGACGACGAGGTGATCGACGCCCTGGAGATGGTCTACGCGGGCGCGCTCGTCCGCGCGGGCATGGGCTATGGCTCCTACTCCGACATGGCGGACGCCATCGAGTCCGCCGCCCGACTCATCCTGAGGTGACCCGAGACATGACCACCGCGACTCCAGCCCCGCTCGTGTTCAGCCCGTATGACTACGCCGTACACGAGGATCCGTACCCGTTCTACTCCCGGTTGCGGGCCGAGGCCCCCGTCTACCACAACCCGGATCTCGACTTCTGGGCGCTGAGCAAGCACGCCGACGTCCGTGAGGCCTTCCGTGCGCCCGACGTGTTCTCCAACGCGATGGGGGTCTCCCTCGACCCGGCGGCGTACGGACCGCACGCCTACAAGACGATGTCCTTCCTGGCGATGGACGACCCGAGGCACGCCCGGCTGCGCAAGCTCGTGAGCAAGGGCTTCACCTCCCGACGGGTCGACGCGCTCTCCGAGGGGATCGAACGGATCTCGCGGCAGTACTGGGACGAGTGCCTCGACAGGTCTCGGGACGGCGGCGAGTTCGACTTCGTCCAGGACTACGCGGGCAAGCTGCCGATGGACGTCATCTCCGACCTCATGGGGGTGCCGGAGTCGGATCGCGACGAGCTCCGCCGGCTCGCGGACCTCGTCATGCACCGCGAGGAGGGCGGTCAGGACGTGCCCGAGGACTCGATGGTCGCCGCCTTCGACCTCATCGCCTACTACCAGGGCATGGTCGCCGACCGGCGGAAGCAGCGGACCGAGGATCTCACCTCGGCGCTCATCGACGCCGAGATCGACGGGGAGAAGCTGGACGAGGACGAGATCCTGTCCTTCCTCTTCCTCATGGTGGTGGCGGGCAACGAGACCACCACCAAGCTGCTCGCCAACGCGATGTTCTGGGGCCACGAGTACCCCGACCAGTCGCGACTGGTGATCGACGACCCGGAGCGGGTGACCGACTGGGTCGAGGAGACCCTGCGCTACGACACCTCCAGTCAGTTGGTCCTGCGCACCACGACGCAGGAGGTCACGGTCCGCGACGTCACCATCCCGGCCGACCAGAAGGTGCTCCTGCTCATCGGCGCGGCCAACCGCGACGAGGAGGTGTTCGAGGACTCCGGGGCCTTCCTCCTGGGCCGGGACACCTCCGCGAGCCTGAGCTTCGGCCAGGGGCCGCACTTCTGCCTCGGCGCGCACCTCGCGCGACTCGAGGGGCGGATCGCGCTCGACCAGATCTCGCGGTCCGTCACGGGGTACGAGATCCTGCCCGGCGCCGAGCGCGTGCACTCCTCCAACGTGCGTGGCTTCGCCCGCCTGCCCATGCGCGTCGAGGTCAGACGCTGATGAGCCTGAAGTTCCCACCGCAGCGGGACGCGGCCGACCGTCCCGCCCTCGTCACGGGCGCCTCCTCCGGTATCGGTCGCGCCTCCGCGGAGGCGCTGGCCGCACTCGGGCACCCCGTGGTCGTGGGGGCCCGCCGCGCCGACCGCCTCGACGACCTCGTGGGCCGGATCCGGGAGGCCGGGGGACGGGCCACCGCACGACCGGTCGACGTGACCAGCGCGGAGTCGGTGGCGGAGTTCGTGGCCGCCGCCGGTGAGGCGTACGGCCCTCCCGAGGTCCTGGTCTCCAGCGCGGGCACCCTGAAGATGGCCCGCGTGTGGGAGATGGAGCCGGACGACTTCGCCTCGCAGATCGACATCCACCTGCTCGCCGTGCAGCGGCTGCTCCACGCGGTGGTCCCCGGGATGGTCGATCGCCGTCGGGGCGACGTGGTCCTGATCGGCTCCGACGTCGCCTACACAGCCCGGCCCCGCTCCGGGGCGTACGTCGCGGCCAAGGCCGGCCTGGAGACCATGGCCCACCAGGCCCGCAAGGAACTCGAGGGCACGGGGATCCGCCTCGGCGTGGTCCGCCCGGGCCCGGTGATGACCGAGATGGGCACCGAGTTCGACCCGGAGACCGCGGAGTCGGTCATCAACGACTGGGTCAAGCACGGCTTCGGTCGTCACCCGCGCATGTGTAAGCCGGCCGACCTCGCCCGGGGGGTCGCCGCCATGGTGTCGATGCCCCGCGGCGCCCAGATCACCGAGCTGGAGATCCAGCCGGAGGCCCCAATCGAGGAGGACTACTCGTGACCAGTACCGACAGCTCCACCGACAAGCCCACGGACTTCTCCACCCTCACCGAGCCGCGTCGGGTCTCCGGCGGCGAGGGGGAGCTCGGGCACATGGACGAACTCCGTACCGACCCGATCGGCCTGTTCTGGCGGGTCCGTGAGGAGTGCGGCGACCTCGGCGTGTTCAAGATCGTCGACCGCGACATCTGCCTGGCCTCCGGGGCGGCCGCGAACGAGGCCTTCTTCCGTGCGCCGGACGAGTCGCTGGATCAGGCCGCCGCCTACCCGTTCATGACGCCGGTGTTCGGTGAGGGCGTCGTGTTCGACGCCAGCCCCGAGCGCCGCTCGGAGATGCTGCACAACACCGCGCTGCGCGGCGAGCACATGCGCCAGCACGCCGTCACCATCCCCCGCGAGGTCCAGCGCATGGTGGGCGAGTGGGGCGACGAGGGTGAGATCGACCTCCTCGAGTGGTTCTCCGAGCTCACCATCTACACCTCCTCGGCGTGCCTGATCGGTCCGAAGTTCCGCGAGCAGCTCGACGCCCGGTTCGCGCACCTCTACCACGATCTCGAGCAGGGCACCGACCCCCACGCGTACATCGACGCCTACGCCGACATCCCCGCGTTCCGCAAGCGGGACGCGGCGCGCGCGGGGCTGGTCGAGTTGGTCTCCGGGATCATGGACCAGCGGATGGCCGAGCCGCCGGCGAGCAAGGAGGACCGCGACCTCCTCGACGTCCTGGTCTCCGTCAAGAACGACGACGGCACGTACCGGTTCACCCCGGACGAGGTCACCGGCATCTTCATCTCCATGATGTTCGCCGGACATCACACCACCTCCGGTACCAGCGCGTGGATGCTCATCGAGCTGCTCAAGCACCCGGACTACCTCGCGCAGGTGGTCGCCGAACTCGACGAGGTCTACTCCGACGGGGCCGAGTACAGCTTCGGGGCGTTGCGTCAGATGCCCAGGGTCGAGAACGCCCTGAAAGAGACGCTGCGTCTGCACCCGCCGCTGATCATCCTCATGCGGGTGGCGCAGGAGGACGTGCAGATCGGCGACCACGTCGTCCGCGCCGGGCAGACCGTCGCGGCGTCCCCCGCGGTCTCCAACCGGCTGCCGGAGGACTTCCCGGACCCCGACTCCTTCGACCCGGAACGCTATGCCGAGCCGCGCCAGGAGGACATCGTCAACCGGTGGACCTGGATCCCCTTCGGCGCCGGACGGCACCGCTGCGTGGGCGCGGCGTTCGCCCAGCTGCAGATCAAGGCCATCTTCTCGATCCTGCTGCGGGAGTTCGAGTTCGAACTCGCGCAGCCGCCCGAGAGCTACCACAACGACCACTCCAAGATGGTCGTCCAGCTGGCCCAGCCGTGCACCGTCCGCTACCGGAGGAGGCAGCGCAGGTGAGCGGGCAGCAGCCGATGCGGGTGGAGGTGGACTTCGACCTGTGCCAGGGGCACGCCGAATGTCAGGCGGAGGCCCCCGACTGGTTCACGGTCGGCAAGGGCTCCGAGGCCAAGGTGCGTGCCAAGCGGGGCGTGGTCCCCGACGACCAGCTCGAGGCCGTCAAGGCCGCCGTCAAGTACTGCCCGACGCAGGCACTCCGCCTCGTCGAGAACCAGACCCACCAGGAGTGAGTGACGTGACCCGATACGACCGCGCCGAGATCGCCGAGTTCGTGCAGCGCTGGATCGAGGCCAACGCCGAGTGCGAGCGCAACAAGGACTGGACCCCGCTCGCCGACTTCTACGCCGAGGACGCCACCTACGGCTGGAACTACGGCACCAAGGACGACTTCATGGCCGTCGGCCGGGACGAGATCCGCGACATCGCGCTGGGCCAGGAGATGGCCGGGCTCGACGGCTGGGAGTACCCCTACATCCGGACCATCATCGACCCCGAGACCGGCGACGTGCTCTGTCTGTGGAAGCAGATCGCCCGAGACACCGTCGACCCGAAGACCGGGAAGCCGTACGAGGTCCACGGGCTCGGCGGGTCGTGGTTCCTCTACAACGGTGACCAGCAGTGGAAGTGGCACCGCGACTTCTTCGACTTCGGCAACGTGGTGGACCTGTTCATGCGGATGTACGAGGCCGACGCGCTCACCGATTCGATGAAGGCCCGGTTCGAGGCGGCCGGGGACAAGCCGGCCGGGTGGTACCGCATCGAGGACAGCCCGGCCCCCTTGTGGCCGGTGTCCGCCCCGGACGAGGTCTGAGTCCGGTGGCCGCGCGCGACCGGATCGTCAACAGCGACCCCCTGGAGTCCCTCGACCACGCCAGGCTCGCCAGGCTGCTGCCCGACCTGCTGCTGATCGGCCAGCTGATCGACCGCGCGGGGATGCCGGCCCTGCTCGGCGAGTTCGGTGTGGACGGGATGCGCGATGTGGCGATCGAGGAGTGGCAGGCCGCGAGCCCGCACTACACCCGGCGCATGAAGGAGGCGCTGTCGATCACGGGAGACGGCGTCGCGGAGATCTTCAAGGGCTTCCAACTGGATGTGGGGGCGCCGCCGGAGTTCATGGACTTCCGGTACGCGGTCACCGACCACGACCACGGCGAGTTCTGGCTCGACCACTGCGGTGCGCTGATGGACGTCGAACCGATGGGGGACCGGCTCGTCACCACGATGTGCCACGACATCGAGGACCCCACCTTCCCGGCCACCGCGCTGGCCACCAACCCCCGGGCCGTCGTGGAGCCCGTCCACCGTCCGCCGCGCAGCCCGGAGGGCCGGACGCCGCACTGTCACTGGACCGTGCGGATCGACCCGGATTCAGAGCCGGCGGCGTGGCCCGAGCCGGCGGTCGAGTCCGCGAGCAGCCGGTTGATCGACTTCGCCTTCGAGCCGCCGGAACCGCGGGACACCACCGGTGAGGGCCCTCGGGACGACTACGCCGGTCCGCTGTTGACGGATCTGAGCTTCCCCGAGTTCACCGCGGCCGCGCTCGTCCGCATGACCCGCGAGGTGTACCTGCAGATGCACCTGCTGGCGGTGGGTTTCCACCAGTCGGTGCGTCGCCGGTCGGACGCCGAGACCGCGGACCGGCTGCTCGCCTACCAGGCGACGGGGATCGCGGGGGTCGCCGCGGGACGGATCCGCGACGTCCTCGGCGTGGAGGGGGACGCACACGGGTTGGCCGCCGTGCTCGATCTCCACCCGCTGGCCGGTCCGACCGCCTACACGGGGTACTCGTCGTCGGTCTCCGGCGACGGCGCGAGCGTCACCGTCACCTGGGACACCGCGGCGGACGCGTTCGCCGACGACACCTGGATGCCCCTGCTCGCCCGGGACGGCCTGCGCCCCCTCGCCGCGGCGGCACAGGCGGTCGACCCGCACTGGACCGTGGAGCGCGTGCCCTCGGACGGCTCCCGGGTCGAGGCCGTCCTCCGGCTCGGAGACGTACCAGCGAAGGAGTCCGACGAGGTCGCCGTCACCCGGATCAGCACCGGGGCGGCGTTCGACTTCGGACCGGCCCGCACGCCACTGCCCATCACCCCGGTCTGAGACCGGACGCTCGCCCGAGACAGCACACCCGACCCCGTCACGGAGGACACCACATGGCACACAACCTGGCCGACCTCTTCGAACACGCCGTGGACGCCTACGGCGCCGACCGTCTGGCGGTGGTGGAGGGCGAACGTCGTCTCACCTACGCCGACCTGGAGGCCGAGGCCAACCGGTGGGCCTCGGCGCTCGCCTCCCTGGGCGTCGGGGCCGGCGACCACGTCGGTGTGCACCTGCGCAACGGGGTGGACTGTCTGGCGCTGATCCTCGGAGTCCTCAAACTGCGGGCGGTGACCATCAGCATCAACTACCGCTACTCGGGCCCGGAGCTGCGCTACCTCTACGACTACTCCGACACCAGCGTGCTGGTGTTCCACCGCGAGTTCGGCGCCGCGGTGACCGAGGCCGTACGAGGGCTCGACGCCGTCCGGCACACGATCATGGTGGAGGACGGCTCGGGCGTCGACACCCTTCCGGACGGTGTCCTCCCCGCCCGCGAGACCCTGGAGGCGGCGTCGGCGGAGCGCCCCGGGGTGGAGCGGAGCGGCGACGATCTCTACCTGGTGTTCACCGGTGGCACGACGGGCAAACCGAAGGGTGTGATGTGGCGTCAGGAGGACCTGTGGCGCAGCCTCGGAGGTGGCGCGGACTACCACACGGGTGAGCCGGTGCCCGACGAGTTCCACCAGTCCAGGGCGGGTCTGGGCGGTGACCCCATGCGCTACCTCATCCTGCTCCCGCTCATCCACACTTCGGGCATCATGCCCAGCTTCACCGGCCTGTTCGCCGGCGGCACCATGCACTACCTCCCGAACTTCCGGGCCGCGGACGTCCTGGAGGAGATCGAGACCGAGAAGATCCAGGTCGCCGTGGTGGCCGGTGACGCGATGGTCCGGCCACTCGTGGATCTGATGCGGCGGACCGACCCCGACACCTCGAGCATGTTCATGGTCTCCTCGGGAGCCGCCCTGTTCTCGCCCTCGGTCAAGGCGGACCTGCTCGAGCTCCGTCCCGATCTGATGATCATGGACGCGTTCGGCTCGTCCGAGGGCGGCTTCGGCGGCCTGGGCGTGGTGACCAAGGCCGATCTCGACGACGGGTCGCTCTTCGCCGACCACGGACCACGGATCCCCAGGGGTACCACCCTGCAGCTCGTCGACGACTTCGACGAACCGCTGCCCGACGACTCGCAGGAGATCGGCTGGATCGTCAAGAGCGGGTACCAGCCCGCCGGCTACTACAAGGACGAGGCCAAGACCGCCGAGACCTTCCGGGAGATCGCCGGCAGCCGCCGGGTGTTCACCGGGGACCGCGGACGGTACGACGGCCCCGACACGATCATCATGCTTGGCCGGGCCAGTCAGGTGATCAACTCCGGCGGCGAGAAGATCTTCGCCGAGGAGGTCGAGGCCGCGCTCAAGGCGGTGGCCGGGATCGAGGACGCCGTGGCGTTCGGGGTCCCGGACGAGCGGTTCGGGCACCGGGTCGGCGCCGTGGTCCAGTGGGCGGATGCCGCACAGGGCTCATCGCCGGACTCCTCGCCGGGCACCGGCCCGCGGGACCTCGACGCCGTCGGGCACGCCCTGCGCGAGCACCTTGCCGGGTTCAAGATCCCCGTGGCGTACTGGGTGGTCGACCGCGTCGAACGCCATCCCAGTAGCAAGACCGACTACGGCTGGGCGCGCCGTCTGGTGGCCGAGCGTGCCCCCGACCTCGACCGGCG
>NZ_JAALEA010000469.1 GCF_014145145.1 Dietzia cercidiphylli | reverse complement strand
GGCCACCCGCCGACGCGGGACCTGCCCCAGCTGCCAGCGCCCAGACCGGCTCCTACCCGGCCTGGACGACACCCAGGCCATCTGCACCGACTGCGCCGGAATCGACGACCCCCGGCTGACCTGCACCCGCTGCGGCGACCAAGACGAACCCCACCGCCGAGGACTCTGCGCCCGATGCTGCCTCACCGACGACCTGACCGCCCTGCTCACCACCGCCGACACCGGCCACATTTCCACCGAGCTGCAGCCCCTACTCGATGCGCTGACCAGCCAAGACCACCCGCGAAGTGCACTCATCTGGCTACGCAACCCCGACGTTCGCCAGCTCCTGGACGGGTTCGCGCAACACCGCTTGACCATCAGTCACGACACCTTCGCCCACTACCCCGCCGAACGCACCGCACGCCATCTCCGGGACCTGTTCATCAGCTGCGGAATCCTCGCACCCTACGACCGCAACCTCGACCGCTTCACCAGCTGGCTCAAAAAGAAGCTCGCCTCCACACCAATTCACCAATCGCAGCAGGTCATCACCGGATTCGCCACCTGGCATCACCTGCGCAAACTCCGCGCCCGCTCCCAGCGCCAACCCCTGGAGAACGGGCCGATCGCCAACGCCAAGCAGGAGATCACCGCCGCGATCGACTTCACCAACTGGCTCTACACCCGTAACACGCCACTGGCGCAAGCGACACAATCCGACATCGACGCCTGGCTCGCCACCGGGCCGACCACCCGCAGCATCGCCAGAATGTTCGTCAGATGGTGCATCACGCATCAACACATAACCGCCCACCTGGAGTTCCCCTACCGACGTGCTCGAACCCACCCCATGACCAGCGACGATGAGCGCTACGCCCGATTGACGACGATCCTGGGACACCGTGACACCCCGGTGTGGGTTAAAGCCGCCACCGTCCTGCTGCTGATCTGCGCGCAACCAGTTTCGCGCATCGCCGCCATCAAACTGGACGCACTGCGGACCGACGACAGCGGCAGCCTGTGGATCCGATTCGCCGACGCCGAGGTAGAACTCCCACCTCCTCTCGCCGACCCCGTGACTGAGCTCATCGCACAGCGGCCCAACATGAACACCGCCGCCAACCAGACATCCCAATGGCTATTTCCCGGAGTCACTGCAGGCCATCACATCAACCCGCAGACCCTGATGGGAAAGCTCCGCGCCAACGGAATCGACCTCCAAGGCGCACGCAACAGCGCGATGCGCGAACTGGTCCGCGCCATTCCTCCAGCGATCGCGGCAACCCAATTCGGATACAGAGCTCAGACAACCGAGCGACACGCATTCATCAGCGGTACCAACTGGAGCGCCTACCCCGAACTCCGCCAGGAACCCGACACCACAGAACCCGGCACCTGACCAGTA
>NZ_JAALEA010000468.1 GCF_014145145.1 Dietzia cercidiphylli | reverse complement strand
CGCCCCGCCCGCTGACCCGCTCGCCCCGCCCGCTGACCTGCCCACTGCCGCGCCCGCCCGGACCGGCGCGCCATCGCTCTCACGAACGGAGCCCCTCGGATGACCGACCCCGAGTTCCTCGCCCTACCCGACCTCGCCTCCCGCGCGCTGGCCGGCAGTGTGGTGTACGCCGATGACGAGTTCTTCGCCGAGAAGGAGAACCTGATCCTGCCCTCCGAGCCGGTGTTCGACCCGGACCTGTTCGGACACAAAGGCAAGGTCTATGACGGCTGGGAGACCCGTCGGCGGCGCTCGCCCGGCCAGGACGCGGCGATCGTCCGCCTGGGCGTGCCGGGCGTGGTGCGCGGGGTCGTGGTGGACACCGCCTTCTTCCGCGGCAACTTCCCTCCGCAGGTCGCCGTGGACGGTGCCTGGATCGACGGCTACCCGGGCACCGATGAACTCCCGGGTGCCCACTGGCGGCCGTTGGTGCCTGCGGCGGCCGCGGAGGGGGACACCCGCAACCTCTTCGCGGTGTCTGACCCCGTGTCCGTGACCCACGTGCGCCTGCGGATGATCCCCGACGGAGGTGTCGCGCGGCTGCGGGTTCACGGCGAACCGACCCCTGACCCTGCGTTCCTTGGTGGAACCGTCGACCTCGCGGCCGCCGAGAACGGGGGCCGGGTGGTCGACTGCTCGGACCTGTTCTACTCCTCGCCGGCCAACATCATCGCCCCCGGCCGCTCCCGCATCATGGGTGAGGGCTGGGAGAACGCCCGGCGGCGCGACGGGGGCAACGACCACGTGACGGTGGCGCTCGCGGGCCAGGGAACGGTCGACCATGTGGAGATCGACACCTCCTATTACGTCGGTAATGCCCCGGGGTCGGCGTCGCTTCGTGGCATCGCTCGCGCGGAGGACCTCGAGCACCCTGACCGGTGGGTGGACCTCGTTCCACGAACGCCACTGCAACCGGACTGTCGGCACCGCTACCTGGTGGGGTCGGGGTCGGGAGCGGAGCCGGGTGCAGAACCGGGTGCGGCGGATCTGGTGCGGTTCGTCCGGCTCGACGTGTTCCCGGACGGCGGAATCGCCCGCCTGCGGGTCCACGGCAGGCTGAGTACCGAGGCACTCGATCTGCTCGCGGCGCGGGTCGCCCAAGCCCGGCACACCGGGCTCATGCGCTCGTAACACGGCCGAAAAACCGCGGTGCCAGACTCGGTCTGGACACCACGATGGTGCGGTCGGCCCCGCCGATCCGGCCG
>NZ_JAALEA010000467.1 GCF_014145145.1 Dietzia cercidiphylli | reverse complement strand
CCCTCCCCGGGATCGTGCCGGGCCCCGCCGCCGTGGCTCGATTGTGGCAGACGCGGTCACCCGAGCGAGGACGCCGAGGTGAACGCGGCGGACACCGCGCGATCGATCGCGGACGGCCGCACCCCGAGCGCCCGCGCGGCCACTGGATGCAGGAACGTCCGGATGGCGCCGGCGGGGACCGCGGCCGGCCACCACTGGCGGGGACGGAGGAGCTGCCCGCGGTAGCGCGTGAGCGCCGGGGTGACGGCGAGCGCCCCGGTCCGGTCGCGGAAGTAGGCGTCAAAGTCCTCGACCGTCGGGGGCAGCGGTGCGTCGGAGATGCCGTAGGCGCGGTACCACCTGCAGCACGAGGCGTAGACCGACCGGCGTTCCCCGGCGTCCAGTGGACCGCGGAATCTCGTGATGGTCTCGAACAGCGAGTCCACGTACGTGGCGTGTTGGAAGTGGAAGACCTGCGGGTCCAGTGAGTGGTAACGGTGGCCGTCGGCGTCGGTTCCCCGGATGGTGTCGTGCGTGACCACGATGCGCCTCGGTATCCAGGACTCCGGATGCGGGTCGAACGCCATGTCGATCGTCGGGGGGACCGATCGCTGCTTGTGCAGCCAGACGAAGCCCGGGGAGGGCGAGTGCTCGAGCATCGCCGCACTGATCGCCGGGTGCATCAGCTGCAGTGACACCGCGCGGGGCAACATGAACAGGAACTGCCGGGACCGGAGGTGCTCGAACAGTCCGGGTTCCGGGGTGGCCGCGCCTGCCATGGGTGGTCCCGCCTCTCCGTTCCGCCGGTGAGGCTAGTGGTCGAGCGCGGGAAAGTGGGGCACGACGGTCTCGGCCAGCTCCCGGACGACCTCCCGGATCGGCCGGCGGGACGCCGCGAGACCCAGCAGGACGTGGTTGACACCGATCCCCCGCAGGTCCGTCAGGTGCTCGACCAGACGCCGGTGACCGATCCGGAATCCGAAGCCGATCGGCGAGGCCGCCTCGTCGGGGTCCTCGGCCAGGTCGATCTGGAGCGATTGCCCGAAGGGACTGAACACCTCGTCGTCGTCGGATCCTCCCTCCCGACTCGCTGTCACCACCTCGCGCCACCGCGCGGCGGTCCGGCGCTGCGCGTCGAAGTCACGCGGGTAGGTCAGCCATCCGTGCCCGTGGGCGGCCAGGTACGCGATGCTCTGCTGACACGAGCCGGTCATGATCACCGGCACCGACGAGGCGGTGGGCTTGGGGACCACGTCCGCGCTGTGCATCCACCCCCCGGACCAGCGGATCCCGCGCATCTCGGTGGTGAGGGCGTGGGTCATCACCGTGAGGTTCTCCCGGAACCGCTCCCCCCTCCGCCCCTGCTCCAGTCCGAACGCGCGGAACTCCTCCGGCCGGTCGCCGGAGGCCACACCGAGCAGGAACCGGCCGCCGGAGAGACGGTCCAGGCTGGCCGCCGACTTGGCCACGTGAAGTGGATGGCGGACGGGGAGCACGACGGCCGCCGTCCCGAGGGCGATCCGGCTGGTGTGTGCGGCCACGTACGCCAGGAACACCCACGGATCGTGGATCTGGCCCACGTCGCCGAAGGACGGGACGCGAAGCGGGATGTCCCTCGCGTAGAGGGCGGCGAACCCTCCGGCCTCCGCGGCCCGGGCGACCTCGATCTGTTCGCTGATGTCCGAGCCGTCGCCCTGATCGGCGCGCGTCCGCAGCGGGAAGCCCAGCCCCAGGGTCAGGCGCCCCGCACCGAACGTGCGACGGAAGCCCGGAAGCCGCCGGGGGTCGCCGTCGGACACGATGAGCGGCGAGGTGGTCATGTGCCCCACCCTCGCACGATCCGGTCGACGCCGGTCGGCGGGCTCGCGCGCCCCGCTCGACTAAGCTCTCCTTCATCGACCTAGCGAGAGGCCGGACGTGACCACCACCCTCCTGGCCGCCGAGGCGTCCCCCACCGAACTCGTCTCGCTGTTCTGGATCGTCCTGGCCGTCTGGGCGGCACCGGTGCTGTCCGGGGTCACCCGCTCGTTCATCCCGGGCGTGGTGCTCCTCCTGGTGGGCGGGATGGTGATCGGCCCCAACGGTCTGGACCTGGCGGTGGAATCCGGCGGGGTGGCGCTCCTCGCGGAGCTCGGGCTGGGGATGCTGTTCCTGCTGGCGGGGTTCGAGCTCGAGGTCTCCACCCTCACCGGGCGCAGCGGACGACGAGCGGCCGGGACCTGGGTCGTCAGCCTGATCCTGGCAGCCGCGGTGGGGTGGATGGTCTCGGGCCGCTGGGAGACCGCCGTGGCGATCGGGCTCCTGCTCACCTCCACGGCCATCGGGACCCTGTTGCCCATCCTCAAGGGCTCCGGTCACGACAGCACTCCCGTGGGCCGGGCGGTCCTCACCCACGGCGCGGTGGGGGAACTGGGGCCGATCCTCGTGATGGCGGTGCTGCTCGGTACCCGCAGCATCGAGTCCTCCATCGCGGCCGTCGGGCTGTTCGGACTGGCCGCGCTGGTGATCCTGGCGGTGCCGGCCCGACTGCTCCACATCCCCGCGCTCGGTCGGGCGCTCCTGCAGGGCACCACCTCCACCGGACAGCTGGCCATGCGCACGGTGATCCTGCTGCTGGCCACCATGATGGTCGTGGCCACGGTGTTCGGTCTGGACGTGGTGCTCGGCGCGTTCGCCGCCGGCATGATCCTGCGCCGACTGGTCGACTCCCTCGGGGCACACCTGCGCGGCGGTGGCCAGGCCCCGGACCGCGGTCTCGCCGCGATCCTGCTCCGTCAACTGGAGACCGTCGGCTACACCCTGTTCATCCCCGCCTTCTTCGTGGTGTCGGGGATGGGCATCGACCTCAAGGCCGTGGCGGCCTCGCCGTGGGTGCTGGTGGCGGCCGTGGTGAGCATGCTGGTCCTCCGCGGCGGAGGGGTGTGGCTGGGCGAGACCGTCACCCGCGCGAGCCCCGGGCTCGACGGTCCACGGGAACGGGCGAGGGTGGGTCTGTACGCGGCGACCGGTCTCCCGATCATCGTGGCGGTCACCGAGGTCGCGGTGAACAACGGTCTGATGACGGGCGAGATCTCCTCCGTCCTGGTGGCGGCCGGGGCGGTCACCGTCCTGCTCTTCCCCCTCCTGGCGGAGGTGGTGCGGGCCGGAGCCCCGGTTCGTCGGCCGGGCGCCACGACACCGTCACCGGAGGACCCCGTCTCACCGGGGTCACGGGGGAACGACGACGACGAGGACGGCATCCGGTGAGGTCCGGCGTCAGCGGTGGTACCCGGGCAGCGGTCTCCGGGTCGACCGTCTAGCGGCGGGACCCCGCCTCCGAGGACACGCGACCGGGCCGGTCGGTCGGCATCAGCACCCGGGGCCAGTGGGCCAGGAGCAGACCCGCGGCCAGGGCGCCGAGACCACCCGCGGCCATGTCCCCGATCGTGTCGTCGAGGGTCACGTAGATCCGGTCCGTCAGGTAGGCGTGGCCGAACCACTCCACCATCTCCCACAGTGCGCCCAGGGCCAGGCCGAAGGCGGTGGTGAGCACCACCGCCCCCGCGGCCGGGACACCCCCGTCGCCCGGTGCCGGCACGATCCCGCGGTGCGCGAGGAACAGGTAGGTCACCACCGCCAGCGCTCCGGCGCACGCGAAGTGGACCACGATGTCCCACCACCAGATGCGCGTGTACAGGTCGAAGACGTTGCTCCAGGCGGCGACGAGCAACGTGACCGACACCGCGGTGTCCGCCCACGGCCTCATCCCGACGAAGCGCGGGAGCATCAGTCCCGGCAGGGCGAACGCGACGATGGCCGCGTCCGTGAGACCGTGCAGCAGCAGGGCGAGCAGGACGCTGAGGGCCCCGAGGATCCGCAGAGCGTCCGCCGCCATCCGCACGCGGTTCTCCGCGGGACGCAGGAAGTTGTCGATCACGCGGCGACACCCCCTCGGTCGAGACGCACGACGGCGTGGACGGGCAGATGGTCCGACGCCCACACGCCGCCGGGCCGCAGCGGGTTGACCGCGGCGTGGGTGACCCTAAATGCTGACGAGGCGAGTATCCAGTCGATGCGCGCCCCGTTCCTCCGCGGCGCGCGGTAGCCGGTGTACGTCCCCCACTCCTCGCTCGCGCGGGTCCGCGCGCTGTGCCAACTGTCGACCAGAGTCCCCTCCCGGACCAGTTCTCGGACCGCCGCGCCGGCCGGGCCCGTGTTGAGGTCGCCGGTCACCAGCGCCGGACTGTGCCGGGCGGACGACGGGGCGGCGGCGGACACCAGGTCGAGAATCGCCCGCGCCGACCGCAGACGGGAGCGCGCGGAGAACGGGTCGAGGTGGGTGTTGATCACGAGGAAGCTCCGTGAGGTCCCGCGATCGCGGAACTCCGCCGACACCATGACCCGGGGGATGAGGTTCCCCCAGGATGCCGATCCCGCGCGGGTGGGCTGATCGGACAGCGCGATCTGGTCCCAGTCGAGCAACTCGAGCCGTCCGGAGTCGTAGAAGATCGGCGAGGCCTCGCCACCTCCGTCCGAGCCCCGACCGCGGCCGACCACGGCGTACCCGGGGCCCAGGGCGTCGAGCATCACCGTGGTCTGCTCGCGCAGCACCTCCTGCGCGCCGAGAACCGTCGGCCGCTCGGCGGCGAGGAGCGCGCGGACCGCGGGGGCG
>NZ_JAALEA010000466.1 GCF_014145145.1 Dietzia cercidiphylli | reverse complement strand
CCGTGCCGTGGCGCTGGGTCCGCGACGAGTTCCGTGCGCTGGACGACCGCCGGCTCCTGGGGTTGACCTTCGTCGGTGGCCCGTGGTCCCGGATCGCCGCGGCTCCGCTGCTCCTCACGCGCGCCTAGACCGCGCCCGGCCCGCGGCGCGCGGCCGGATCGTCAGCGGTTCGACTCGTACCTCGCGGCCAGGCGCGAGAGCGTCTCGGTGATCCCGGCGGCGTTCTTCTCCGCCATCCCGACGCGCTCCATGACCCGCCCGATCTTCGACTCACGGTTGTCGAAGCTCTCGGTGACCTCGGTCCGCCCGTCGGCGGTCGGGGTGAACTCCCAGCGCCAGCGGTGCCCGGCGGGGTGGGCCCACTCGACGACCTTGAGCTCCGGGGTGTCGACATGCTCGGTCACCGTGGAGGTGATGCGGTACGGGACGCCGTACATCCGCATCCTCGTGGTGAACTTCGCACCCTCGGACAGGGCGGACGGGCCCTTGACGTTGTCGCGGACCGTCCCCGATCCGTCGACGAGGCCGTGCTTCGCGGGGTCGTTGACCAGCGCGAACAACTCGTCGGCGGGGGCGTTGACGGTGACGCGCCGGGCGACGACGCGCGGTCCGCGGTCGACTGTGGTGATGGAGGTCATGGGTGGACCGGTCCTCTCGGGAGACGTCGATGACGGTGCAGACCACGAGGGGTCTCGGGTCGGTGGGCCTGCCTCCGGACCACCGTACGCCCGAGTTCCGCCACGTTCCCGGCGACCGCACCGAGGCCGGCGCCGATGACCAGGCCCGGGGCCAGGCCGGTCGGGCCGGCGACCGCGAGCCCGATGATCAGGCCGGCCCCGGCCCCGTAGACGAGTCCCAGGCCGACCAGTGGTCCGGCCGCACGCGATCTCATCACCTCACCGTAGACCCCGGCGCCGCGCTGACGAGGCGGTCACGCAGCGGTCTTGAGTCCGACCACCCCGCCGATGATCACCAGGAGGAAGACCACCTTGGCCGGCGAGACCGGTTCCGCGCCGGTGGCCATGGCGTACAGCACGGTCAGGGAGGCGCCGATGCCGACCCACACGGCGTAGGCGGTTCCCACCGGGAGGCCTCTCATCGCGTAGGCCAACCCGGCCATGCTCACGACCAGTGCGACCCCGAACACCACGGACGGGATGAGCCGGGTGAAGCCCTCGGATCTGCCCAACGCGGTGGCCCACACCGCCTCGAGGATCCCGGACAGAACGAGTACGAACCACGCCATGACAGCCTCCGGCGGGCCGTCTTGTCGCGCTCCGGGTACGGCGCCCCTCGTCCGGGAGACCCGTCCACGGGACTCTGGGGACCATGCTGGCACATCGGGAGCCGGTCCGACCGACCCGGACTCCGACCACAACCGGCGAATCCGTCTCCCCACCCGACCGACTGCGGCATCATCCCCGGT
Source organism: Dietzia cercidiphylli (assembly GCF_014145145.1). GTDB lineage: Bacteria > Actinomycetota > Actinomycetes > Mycobacteriales > Mycobacteriaceae > Dietzia > Dietzia natronolimnaea. Next base: position 634 of record NZ_JAALEA010000466.1, on the reverse strand, counting down.
GCGCGACCCTCCGGACGACCGGATGGAGCGCCCCTCGAAAGGACCCCCTTGATCACCCTCACCGTCCTCTACGGAACCCCCGACGACGTCGAGAAGTTCGACGAGTACTACGACGGGACCCACATCCCCCTCGCCCGCGCGGTTCCGGGCCTCGACGACGCCAAGGTCACACGCTTCCTGCCCGGCCCGGACGGCTCCGCACCCGAGTTCCACCTGATGGTTCAGTTGTTCTTCGCGGACGCCGAGGCGATGGGAGCCGCGCTTGCGACGGACGAGGGCCGGGCACTGGTGGCGGACGGGGCGAACCTCGGGATCACCCCGACGATGCTCGTGGGCTCCACCGGGTAACCGCCGGGAACGCGCGGCCGCGGAGGGGCCGTGGGTACGGTGAGGCCACCATGACCCCTCACCACTCCCCCTCTGCGCGGCCGGACCGGGCATCCGTCCCCCCGTTGGCGGTGGCCGTGATCGGCGCCGGCGCGATCGGGACCGCGGTAGCGGAGGCACTGGAGAACGGCGACGTCCCCGGAGCGCGTCTGGTGGCGGTGCTCCGCTCGGGCAGCACGCGCGACGAGGTCGACGCGGCCGTCGATGCCGCCGACGTCCTGGTCGAGGCCGCCGGGGTCGAGGCCGC
>NZ_JAALEA010000465.1 GCF_014145145.1 Dietzia cercidiphylli | reverse complement strand
GGCGTCGGCCTTGCGCTGGGCGCGGGCCGCGCGTTCGGCCTCGCGCCGGGCGCGACGGGTGGCGCGGATGTCGGAGTCGGGAGTGGTCATGGGATGAAGTTCACCCCCGTGACCTTCATCTCGCCGTCGTCGTGTCGGTTCACGGTCACGCGCACACGGTACTGGCGGTCCTGGTCCTCATCGGACTTCGGGTTGCCGATGGTCTGGTCGATCGCCATGATCACCTCGGCCCGGTCGGGGTAGGAGTGTTCGACGGCGGCGGCGGACACCACACCGTCGGCGACGACATTAGTGGTCTTGACGACGTCCTCGTACGAATCGCGGCGAGGCGCGAACTGCTCCGAGAAATCACCGTCGATCAGGCCGACGATCTCGTCGACGTCCTCCGACAGTGTCTCCTGCCTGATGGTCATGAGCTTGGTCATCACGGTCGTCGCGAAGTCACGGTACGAGGCGTCGAGTTCGGCGGCGGAGGCCCGGTCGGCGCGCACGGAGGCCGCCGCGTTCCGCTCACCCAGCCACAGCGACGTCGCGACGACGGCGGCCACGAGGCATACCGCCGCGACCACCGCGGTCACGGTGAGCCACAGGCGCCCACGGTCGGCGGGGTTGTCGTCCGGCTGTGGCACTAGGTCACTCCGTTCGTGAGGATGTCGGCCAGGTCGGCGTCCGCCGGGAGTCGTCCGGCATCACCGAGGTTGAGCTGACGATACGTCTTGCCGTCGGCGCCCAGGTATTCGCCCGTCGACGGGTCGTACATCGCGGCCGACGTGCGGATCTCCTGTTCTCCGGTGTCCGACGACGGCACAACGTTCCACCCGTTGGGGTTGTTCCCGGGCGGACCGACCTCGCTCGTGTCCGGGGGGTTGATCCCCTCGGGTTGGTAGTCGTTCGCCGCGCACTCGGCGGGCGACGCCGCCCGCCGGCCGGGGTACTCCATGCACGGCAGGTTGCGGGCGCCTCGCACGACCTGCTGCGAGTCCTGGGGCACCTTGCAGTAGATGCCGTTGATCAGCGGCGGCACCGAGAGGTCCGCCGGCGAGCGGCGTTGATCGGCCGGGAGGAAGCCGGTGGTGCACGGCGGGGTCTCGTTGATCTGGAGGTTGAAGTCCACCTTGATCTCACCGGTGTCCTTGGCGCCGTTGATGGCGGTGATGAGCGAGGACACCAGGGCGGGGTAGATCACGAGGAGCTGCTCGATGGAGCGGTTGTAGACGACGCCCACCTCGCCGACGCTCACCAGATTGGCGACCAGCACCGGCATGGTCGGCTGCAGATCGTTGAGGACCTTGGTCGCCCGCGCCAGAGAGTCCGGGCCGCGTTGGATGATCGAGGTCAGCTGGGGCTCGTTGGTCCGGAGCTGATCGGTCAGGTCAGCGAGGTTCCGGGTCCAGGCCCGGATCGAGTCCGACGAGCGGAGCTGGGAGTCCAGGACCGGCTCGGCGTCGGCGATGAGCTGACGGGTGACGTCCGTGTTGGAACGGGCCTCCTCGAGCAACAACTGGGCCGAGTCGAGGAAGCGCTGCAGGTCGCGCTCCGAGCCGTTGAACGCGTCGAACGACTCGGAGATCACGCGTCGCATCTTGGCATCGTCGATCGACGCCATGAGCACGGTGGCCTGGTCCAGTACCGGTCCGATTCCCTGGGGCATGTCGACCCGGTCCCGCCCGAGCACGGACCCGTCCGCCAGCTCGCCGCTCGGTTCGCCCTCCGGGACGAACTCCACGTATTGCTCACCGATCGCCGAGACGCTGCGGATCTGGGCCCGGACGTTCTGCGGGACATCGGCCCGCGCGTCGAAGTGCAGGTTCGCCACGACGTGCCCGGGTGTGAGGGTGACGGAGTCGACACGACCGATGACGTTGCCGAGGTACGAGACGTTGGCGTTCTGGTAGAGGCCGCCGGTGTCGGGCATCTCCAGGGCGACGTCCGTGCGCTGCCATCCGAAGGCCGTGGGCAGCTTGAGGTAAGACACCGACATGACCGTGAGGGCCAGAACGGTGACCACGGCGA
>NZ_JAALEA010000464.1 GCF_014145145.1 Dietzia cercidiphylli | reverse complement strand
CTTGCGGTCCCACGGCTGGGTCGCCGCCTCGGGATCGTCGGCGTTGGCGGCGATCCACGCCTTCGCCGCGGGCACCAGGTCGTCGGGGCCGGCCACCAGCTCGTCGACGAGCCCGAGCTCGTGGGCCCTGCCCGGACGCAGGCGCCTGCCCTCGAGCAGCACCTCCGTCAGGGCCGTGGCCACACCGAGCATGCGCACGGTGCGGACGATCCCGCCGCCACCGGGCAGCAGACCGAGACTCACCTCGGGTAGGCCCAGCTGGATCGCGGGCGAGTCCACCACGATCCGGTGGTGGGTGGCCAGCGCGATCTCGAGACCGCCGCCGAGCGCGGCACCCGCGATGGCGGCCACGACGGGCTTACCCAGGGTCTCCAGTCGCCGCAGTGGCGCCTTGGCCCGCTCGACGGTGGCCACGGCCAGGTCCGCCCCGTCAGCGGGGATCGACAGGATGTCGGCCAGGTCGCCGCCGGCGAAGAAGGTCTTCTTGGCGGAGGTCAGGATCACGCCGGTGATCTCGTCGACCTCGGAGGCGAGCCTGTCGACGGCCGCCTCCATGGACGCCAGGTAGTCGGCGTTCATGGTGTTGGCGCTCTGACCCGGATCGTCCATGGTGAGGACGACGACGCCGTCGGCGTCGCGCTCGTAGGTGATGGTGTTGGTGAATTCGCTGCTCATTGGGGTTTTTCTCGTCCTTGTCAAGGCTGGCGGCCGGGTCGTCTACAGGCGTTCGATGATGGTGGCGATGCCCATGCCGGCACCCACGCACAGGGTCGCGAGGGCGTAGCGGGCGTCGCGACGTTCCAGCTCGTCCAGGGCGGTGCCGAGGATCATCGCGCCGGTCGCGCCGAGGGGGTGCCCCATGGCGATCGCGCCGCCGTTGACGTTGATCTTCTCCATGGGGACCCCGAGGTCCTTGGCGAACTTCATCGGCACGGCGGCGAACGCCTCGTTGACCTCGAACAAGTCGATGTCGTCGATCGTCAGGCCGGCTTTGGCGAGGGCCTTGCGGGCGGCCGGGGTGGGGCCGGTGAGCATGATCGTGGGCTCCGAACCGATGACGGCGGCCGAGACGATCCTGGCGCGCGGCGCGAGGCCGTTGCGCTCGCCGGCCTCGGCGTTGCCGATGAGCATCGCGGTGGCACCGTCGACGATCCCGGAGGAGTTCCCGGCGTGATGGACGTGGTCGATGCGCTCGACCGAGTGGTACTTCTGCAGCGCCACGGCGTCGAAACCGGCCTGCTCACCGAGCGCCGCGAACGACGGCCGGAGTGACGCGAGATCGTCGGCGGTGGTGCCCCGCCGGATGTGCTCGTCATGGTCGAGCACGACCAGACCGGCGGAGTCGACCACCGGGATGACCGAGCGCGCGAAGCGGCCCTCGTCCCAGGCGGCGGAGGCGAGCTCCTGCGACCGCGCGGCGAACTCGTCGACGTCCCCGCGGGAGAAGCCCTCGATCGTGGCGATGAGGTCCGCGCCGATCCCCTGCGGGACGAACGAGGTGGAGTAGTTGACCCGGGGGTTCTGCGCCCAGGCGCCGCCGTCGGAGCCCATCGGGACCCGCGACATCGACTCCACGCCACCGGCGACGACGAGGTCCTCCCACCCCGCGCGGACCTTCTGCGCGGCCAGGTTCACGGCCTCGAGCCCGGAGGCACAGAAGCGGTTCTGCTGCACCCCGGCCACCGTCTCGGGCAGTCCGGCGGCGAGGGCCGCGATGCGGGGCAACACCGCGCCCTGCTCACCGACCGGACCGACGATGCCCATGACGACGTCCTCGATCTGTGCGGGATCGAGACCGCTGTTGCGCTCGACCAGCGAACGCAGCACGCCGACGGCGAGGTCGATCGGGGCGACGCTGTACAGCGAACCGCTGGACTTGCCCTTACCGCGTGGCGTGCGCACCGCGTCGTAGATGTAGGCCTCGGGCACTGACATGGGTGGGTTGTCCCTTCCGTCCCGAGCCGGTCTGCGACGACGCACTCGAGACACTCACATGGATTCGATCACATATATCTGTGAATTCGGGTTTACTATGGCCACTGTATCCGCTGTTGTCAAGATCACACCCCGATCCGCCCTCACGAGATCCGAGAGGTCATGACATCGTCACCACCACTGCCCACGAGGTTCCCGGACGCCCCTCCACCGGGGTCCCGACGTGCGGAGATCGCGCTGGCCGCGGCCGAGGAGTTCACTCGACGCGGATACCACGCGACCCGTGTGGAGCACATCGCGGATCGACTCGCGGTGACCCCCGGTGCGCTGTACCGGTACGTCCCGGGCAAGTACGCGATGTTCCGAGACGCGGTCGCCACGCTCGTCGGGGAACTCGACGCCGCCACGTCCGGTTCCGATGACCTCGACCACCTGGTCGACTCGGTCACCCGGGCGACACTGACCCACCGCTCCCGCGCCGCGCTGTACCGCTGGCAGATCCGGTATCTCACGCCGGAGGACCGGGCGGCGGTCGTGGCGGCCGACATCCGGATCCGCCAGCGATTCTCCGACGCGATCCGCGGACACGGCGCTGTCGCCCGGACCGGGACCCGGGGCGCGGCCGGCGCCATCCTCGCCTGCATCGCCTCGCTCGGCCATCACCGCATCGAGGTCACCGAAGCGGGCGCGGTGGCGCTGATGCAGTCGATCGCGGCGGACCTGGCCGGATCCACCCCGGGCGTCAGGTCGACGCCGACTCCGCGAGCGGAACACCCGCCCGCG
>NZ_JAALEA010000463.1 GCF_014145145.1 Dietzia cercidiphylli | reverse complement strand
GATCCAGATCGCGGAGCTGCTGGTCAAGTAACGCCGGTGCTGGTCACGTAGTCAGCCGAGGGGGGGAGCCGTTCGGTAGGACGACGATGACGAGCTCCGCAGCAGCCCTTGACGAGAGCCGTCGCCCGGTCACGCTGATTGGGCGGCGGCGCCGGTCGCGAGCGGGGGAGCCGCGGAACTCCACACTGAGTGGCCGCTACACGCAAGCTGCTTGATGTGCCAGAATCGCAAGCATGGACGCGAAGGCACTCGGTAGGCGTATCGCGGAGGCGCGAGTAGCTGCCGGCATGTCGCAGCGGCAGCTTGCGGAAGTGTTGGGCCAGCTCGATCACACTTCGGTCAGCAAGGTGGAATCGGGAACCCGACGCGTCTCGGCGACGGAAATGTTCGCCATCGCCGCGACGCTCGACAAGCCATTGCAGTGGTTCGTGATGGACGAAGTGCCTGCGGTGATCAGCCGCCGCACCGACGCCGGATTCGACCCGGAAGTCACAGAGCGCATGGACGAGGCAATCGAGTTGCTAGCTGACGACATGCGATCGCTGATGCACAAAGAACTGATCTCGACTGTGCGCCGACCCGAATCGGCGGTGCCCGACCGTCATGAGGACGCGGAGCGGGTTGCCCACGAGGCGCGCAGACGGGCCGGGCTGGACAACGAGCCCATCCCCGATATTCTCTCGGTCTGCGAGCGGCTCGGGATGTACGTGTTCGTGGGTAACTACGGTGAGTCGGCGGATGGTGCCTGTGTGACCGTCGACGGGGACAGCGACACGGCGGTGGCCGCTGCGGTGATCAATTCTGAGCAGCCGCAGGGGCGCAAGCGAGTCACGGTCGCCCATGAACTAGCGCACTGGCTGGTAGGCGACGCCTATGACGCACACAGCTCCGATTCCGAGACGATGGTCAAGTCGGTTGCTATTCACTTCCTGATCCCCCGCGAGGGAGCGGCGAAGTTGTGGAGTGACTACCCGACGGAGAGCCCACGCCGCCGCGCCATCCGCATCGCCGGCAAGTACCGGGTCTCGTGGACGGCTACGGTCAACCAGCTCAAGAACGTGGGTCTGATCGAAGAGCGCGAGCGTGTGGCGCTCGCGCGGGAAGTCCCATTTGCTGGGGACTTTGTGGCGGTGGGTGTCCCGCTACCCGCTGACGACCTCGTCGCTCCGCGGCTGTCCCCGCAATTTGCAGCCGCTGTGGTGCGCGGGTACGAAGATGCCAAACTCACACGTAAGCGAGCGCTGCAGATGCTGCGCGGATCAATCAGCGACGCAGAGCTGCGTCCACGAGACGAGTCACCCTTCGAGGTGATCGACGGAGATGCCTGAACGATGGGTCATGGACACGAGTGTGTTCACCCACTGGCATCGTGCAGGCCACGGCGAGATACTGCGAAGGCTCTCGCCCAGCGGGCGAGTGATATTGATACCGGACGCGGTGAACGCCGAGGTTGAGTTGGCGCGCGAGCGCTACTCCGGGATTCCGGCAATCGCGGAGTGTGAGTGGACCGAACTCGTCGTCCTCGATTCCGACGAGGGAGCAGTGCAGCTGGCGATCCAGTCCGACATGGGAGCCGAGACAGCTGCTGAGCACGCCGGTGAGGCCGCGGTGATCGCATATGCGCAAGCGCACAGCTGCACCGCGATTATCGACGAACGTGAGGCGCTCAGCCAGGCGGTCGAGCGCATGGTCGAGGCCCGGGACTCGATGTGGATCGCCACCGAGGCACTTCACGTCCTCGACGATATCGATCGTGGCGATGCAGAGCGGGTCGTAGATGACCTGCTTGCGACGGGGATGTGGTTGCCGGTGAAATCCGGGGCGAGTCTCGTCGCGTGGGCGTACCGAGAGGGGTACATGGACCGAAAACTAACGTGGAAGCGGGAGAGGGTTGTGGCGGGTCAGAGTGGGCGAAGACGGAGTATCGACGACGGGTCCGAGGAGACCGACGAGGAGCAGAAGCTGCGCAACGAGTCGCGCAAGATCCTCGGGCTGCCGGAGCTGCGCGTCGCCGGCACCTGCGTGCGCGTACCCGTGTTCACCGGCCACACGCTGAGCATCAACGCCGAGTTCGAGCGGGACATCACCCCTGCGCAAGGGCGCCGCGCTCAACACGATCCAG
>NZ_JAALEA010000462.1 GCF_014145145.1 Dietzia cercidiphylli | reverse complement strand
CGGGGACTCGGCGCGCGGGGACTCGGCGCGGTGCGGCCTGTCAGGCGAGCGCGGCGCCGCGGGCCCGGTCGAGCTCCTGCTCCAGACCCGCCACCAGGGTCTCCGCAGGCTGCTCGCCGCACATGCCCAACCAGTTGGCGAGCATGCGGTGGCCGCCGTCGCTCATCACGGACTCGGGGTGGAACTGGACCCCGTGGACGGGCAGTTCGCGGTGCCGCATCGCCATGATCAGCCCGGACCCGGTCCACGCGGTGGGCACGAGTTCCTCCGGGACGGTCTCCGGGAGCACCGTCAGCGAGTGGTAGCGCGTCGCCGTGAACGGGCTGGGGATCCCGGCGAGGACGCCCGAGTCGTCGTGGGTGACCCGGCTCGTCTTGCCGTGCATGAGTTCAGCGGCCCGGTCGACCGTGGCGCCGAAGGCCTCACCGATCGCCTGGTGTCCCAGGCACACGCCCAGCACCGGGACACCCGCGCGCCCACAGACCCCGATCAGCGGGATCGTCGCTCCCGCCCGGTCCGGCGTCCCCGGGCCCGGGCTCAGCAGGACGCCGTCGAACTCGGCGACCACGCCCGCGAGCGACGCCGGGTCGTAGCCGCCGTCCGGGCCGGCGAGTCTCTCGTCGTCGTTCCGCCACACCTCGCACGTCGCGCCCAGCTGTCCCAGGTACTGGACCAGGTTGTAGACGAAGCTGTCGTAGTTGTCGACGACGAGGATGCGCATAGATGCAGCGTACTGCTGTCGTCGGGATGAACGTCCCCGGCGGGTCTTGGTAGAGTGGCCTGGATCAGCCCCACCAGTGCGAGGACGTCATGCCCAAGTCAAAGGTCCGGTCGAAGACCGAGTACACCGACGCGGCCGTCAGCCGCACCCCCGTCAAGGTCAAGGGGACGCCCACCGCGCAGTGGTACCTGATCGTGATGTTCGGTCTCATGATCCTGGGCCTGGCGTGGTTGGTGACCTACTACATCGCCGGTGAGCGGATCCCGTTCATGCAGTCCCTCGAGACCTGGCAGAACTTCGCCATCGGTTTCGGGCTGGCCGTGGTCGGGCTGCTCATGACCATGAACTGGCGCTGACACCCGTTCTACCGGAACCCCGTTCCCCGCATTCCACAGCTTAATTCACAGGTCACCCCCCGCACGACGCGGGGGGTGACCTGCATTTTCTCATCGAATTGACATCCATGCAGGTCACGGTGGTGTATTCGGCGAAGTGACCGGTGTTAGCGATGCCCGCGCCCGCGCACACAGGCTGTGGACAACTCCCTCCACACTGGGGATAAACCCTCGACGACGACGACGAGGACGACGCCGCAGGTCGGGGTGCTGCCCTCTCGAACGCGGATCGAACTCCACCCGTGTGATTCATCCACACTGTGGATTCCGCCTGTGGATAAGGGAGGATGGCGGGATGAGTGAGACAACGGCGTCCACCGGCGGACACCAGGCCGCGTCGTGGGGCCCGGGGACCCTGTGGCCGGCCGCGCAGATCGCCCTCGGGGTCGGTGCGGTGGTGGTGGGACTGACCAACCGGGATCCCCTGGGGCTCATCCTCACCGGGCTGCTGGCGCTGCTCGTGGTCCCCGCGGGGGTGATGCAGTTGATGCGGCGTCCCCGGATAGAGGTGGTGGACGGACAGCTCGCGATCAAGAAGCTCGGTGGCGTGGTGTTCGTGCCGCCGGCGCAGGTCGTCGAGGCGCGCGCGCTCGGGGTCGCGAGATGGGGCGTGCGCCAGCACCTCATGCGACTGGAGTACGTGGACGACCGGGGGCGGGAGCAGCTCGACGTGTTCACGCGGGGAGACCTGGGGACCGATCCGCGTGAGGTGAGGGAGAGGCTGGTGGGCCTGGGATTCGGGGGGACCCGGGGGCCGGGGGCCGGCGGCTCGGATGCCACGGGGTCGGATACCGGCGGGTCGGATACCGGCGGCCCCGGATCTATCGCCTGAGGACGTAACCCCACTGCATGGTGTCGGCCGCGTACCAGGCGGCCACGGCGACGAGCGCCACCAGTCCCAGGTAGGCGAGCCACGACACGGTCTCCCGACCGCCACGACCCACCCGTCCCGGCAGTCGACGGGGCAGGACCACCAGGACGACCGCTCCGAGCGCGCCCACCACCAGGCCGCCCAGGTGGGCGGCGAGGGAGATGCCGGGAACGAGGAAGCTCACGCCGATGTTGAGCACCAGCAGTATCCCGATCCCCTTGACGTCGAGGCGCATCGACATCGCGACGATCGCGTAGGCACCCATGAGGCCGAAGATGGCGCCGGACGCCCCGGCCGTGAGCGCGTTCTGGCCGTAGAACATCACGGCGACGGAGCCGCCGAAGGCCGAGACCAGGTACAGCGCGAAGAACCGGGCGTGTCCGATGCTGCGCTCGATGCCCAGACCGAGGATCCACAGCATGTACATGTTGAGCAGGAGGTGCATCGGCCCGAAATGCTGGAAGGCCGAGGTCATCAGGCGCCACCACTCGTCCCGCGCCGCGACCAGCGGCGGATAGAGCGCCGTGGCCTCGAACAGCGCCGAGGTGTGGTTGCCGAGCATGCTCCGCGACTGGGCGACCGTGGCGGCGTAGACCGCGAGGTTGGCGGTGATGAGCCACGCGGTCACCGGCTGGCGTCGGAAGAAGCGGGAGACGGCGCCGCCGCTGTGCGTCTGGGTGGTCATGGGCTGGTGTGCTGTCACCGTTCCTGGATCGTCGTGGATAGACCGACGGCGCGGGACCGGTGTTCCGGTGCCCGCGCCGCTGGCCGGGCCGTGTCGCCACGACCCTGTGGATCAGGAGTCAGGAGATCAGGAGTCAGGAGATCTCGATCGACTCGATCACGATGTCCTCGACCGGGCGGTCCATGGCGCCGGTCTTGGTGGTGGCGATGGCGTCGATGACCTTCTGCGAGTCGGCGTCCGCGACCTTCCCGAAGATGGTGTGCCGGTTGTTCAGGTGCGGAGTCGGGCCCACGGTGACGAAGAACTGCGAACCGTTGGTCCCCGGGCCGGCGTTGGCCATGGCCAGCAGGTACGGCTCGGTGAACTGGAGCTCCGGGTGGAACTCGTCCTTGAACTGGTAGCCCGGGCCGCCGCGGCCGGTTCCCGTGGGGTCGCCGCCCTGGATCATGAACCCGGAGATGACGCGGTGGAAGATCGAACCGTCGTAGAACGGGCCGGACTTCTCGCCCTTGGCGTTGGCCTGGGAGTAGTCCTTCGACCCGTCGGCCAGACCGACGAAGTTCGCGACCGTCTCCGGGGCGTGGTTGCCGAACAGATCGACGACGATGTCGCCCTTGTTCGTGTGGATGGTTGCCTTCTGCGTTGCGATGCTCACGACGACCATCCTGCCACGCGGTCCCGGTGGATGTCGGCGAGGTGGTGGTCGCTGTCCGAGGGCTGTGCCACCATCTACCCATGAGCACACGAAGCGATCGCGCCGCCGAGCGTAAGGCCATCAAGTCCGCCGAGAAGGACCTGAAGAACGCCGGCACCGCCGCCCGGAAGGCGTTCGACCTCAAGGATCCCCGCTTCCTCGGGGAGGCCGCCGTGGCCGCCACCCGCGGGCCCGCGGGCCTGGCCCTCTTCGGCGCGAGCCGCGGTATCCAGGTGCTGCGGGACCGCCGCGCGGAACAGGCGGAGATCCTGGGCAAGCTGGCCGCGGACGCCAAGCAGCACGCCGAGGACCTCCGGGAGCAGTCGTCCGTTCTCACCGCCCCGCAGGAGAAGCCCAAGTCCCGTCGCCGCCTCGCCC
>NZ_JAALEA010000461.1 GCF_014145145.1 Dietzia cercidiphylli | reverse complement strand
GTTCCCTGACCGCCCGGCGGCGCCGCCACCTTGGACCGGGCCCTGGAGGCGTGCTTGCGGGCGGCGGCCGGGGTGCAGTCCAGGATCCCGGCGATGGTGGCGAAGTCGACGGCGAACGAGTCGTGGAGGACCAGCGCCACCCGCTCGGCGGGGGACAGCCGGTCGAGCACCAGGTGCAGCGCCGACCCCACCGACTCGGCGAGGGCCACCTCCTCGGCGGGGTCGGGATCGGCACCCGGACGATCGGGCGCGTCCCCGGGCACGGGCACCGGCACCGCGGCCTTGAGACGGTCCAGACACACTCTGGTGACCACGGTGGTGAGCCATCCCTGCAGGTTGTCGACGGCGGCGGCGTCGGTCCTCGCCAGCCGCAGCCACGCCTGTTGGACCGCGTCCTCGGCCTCGGCCGGATCACCGAGGACTCGCGCGGCGATCCGGGTGAGTCTCGGTCGCTCGCGTTCGAACTCGCCGGTCAGGTCCATCGGCGCCTCAGGCGACGGTTCCGCTCGTGTAGCGGTCGAGGATCCGGCGCTTGACCAGTTTCCCGGTGGGCGTGCGGGGTAGCTCGTCGACGAAGTCCACCGCCCGCGGGATCTTGAAGTCCGAGATGTGGCCGCGGAGCGATCCGAGGATCTCCTCGCCCAGGTCGGGGTCGTCGGCGCGGTCGGGAGCGGGCACCACCACGGCGTGGACCTTCTCCCCCATCTCCTCGTCCGGGATCCCGATCACCGCGACGTCCTCGACCGCCGGGTGCAGCGCGAGTGCGTTCTCGATCTCCTGCGGGTAGATGTTCACGCCGCCGGAGATGATGGTGAACGCCTTGCGGTCGGTGAGGTAGAGGAAGCGGTCGGAGTCCAGGTAACCCACGTCGCCGAAGGTGGACCAGTTGGGGTGCTCGGGGTGGAAGACGGACGCGGTCTTGTCCGGATCGCCGTGGTAGGCGAAGGTGCCCTCGTCCTGCTGCCAATAGATGGTGCCGATCTCGCCGATGGGCAGCTCGCGGCCCTCCTCGTCGCAGATGTGCGCGATGCCCTTGAGCCCGTCGCGGCCCACCGATCCGGGGCGTTCGAGCGCCTCCTGCGAGTTGATGAACGTGATCCCCATGCCCTCGGTGGCCGAGTAGTACTCGTGGATCACCGAGCCCCACCACTCGATCATCCGGCGCTTGACCTCGGGCGGGCACGGGGCGGCGGCGTGGATCGCGTGGGTCATGCTGGACACGTCGTAACGCATCCGCGTCTCTTCCGGCAGCTTGAGCATGCGCACGAACATCGTCGGCACCCACTGCGAGTGGGTCACGCGGTACTCCTCGATGAGGCGCAGTGACTCCTCGGCGTCGAAGCGGTCCATGAGGATCACGGTCCCGCCGACGGAGTTGACCACGCCGCAGAACCGCAGCGGGGCCGCGTGGTACAGCGGCGCGGGGCACAGATACACGCTGTCGGCGTCGAACGCGTAGAGGAAGCTGAACACCGGGGTGTAGACGTCGGGGACCTCGTCGATCTGCCCCTCCGGCGGGTCCACGCGCACGCCCTTGGGCCGTCCGGTGGTGCCGGAGGAGTAGAGGAAGTCGTGGCCGCGGGGCTGGTCGGCGGGCGGATCAGTGGGCTTGTCGGCCAGCAGTTCTCGGTAGTCCGCGAACCCGTCGAGCGTCCCGCCGAACACCACCCGGTGCTCGACGTCGGGGTGCGCGTCCGGGGACAGGTCGACGTGGTCGGCCACGGGAGCGGAGACGAAGAGGGCGCGGGCACCGCAGTCCCCGATGATGTAGGAGGACTCGTCGGCCGTCAGGTGATGGTTGATGGCGGCGATGTAGAGCCCGACCCGCAGTGCCCCCCAGTAGATCTCGACCATCTCGAGGGTGTTGTCCGAGACCACGGCGATGGTGTCGCCGGGCCGAAGCCCCCAGTCGTCGGTCAGGACGTGCGCGAGCTGGGCCGACCTGGCCTCGAGCTCGGCGTAGGTGATCTGCTCGCCCGTCGCGGGGCGGATCACGGCGGGCTTGTCGGGCGTGGTGGCGGCGAAGGTTCCCGGGAACATGTCGCCAGGCTAACCGCCTCGCGTGACCTGGATCACGAAATTGCCAGACATGTGTCCAACAGCGTCGGTCAGGAGTACATGCGCGGGTGCAGCCGGCCGATGTACGGCAGGTCGCGGTACCGCTCGGCGAAGTCCAGGCCGTACCCCACCACGAACTCGTTGGGGATGTCGAACCCGATCTCCAGGATGTCCAGGTCGGCCTTGACCGCGTCGGGCTTGCGCAGCAGGGTGACGATCTCCAGCGAGCGCGGATTGCGGGTGCGGAGGTTGCGCATCAGCCACGACAGGGTCAGGCCCGAGTCGATGATGTCCTCCACGATGATCACGTCGCGGTCCGCGATGTCGCGGTCGAGGTCCTTGAGGATCCGCACCACTCCCGAGGAGCTGGTGGAGGAGCCGTAGGAACTGACCGCCATGAACTCCAGCTCGGAGGGGATGGTCAGCGCCCGGGCGAAGTCGGAGACGAAGATCGCCGCGCCCTTGAGCACGGCGACCAGCACGACCTCCTGTTCGGAGTCCCGGTAGCGCTCCCCGATCGTCGCGCCCATCTCGGCGATCCGGTCGCGGATCACATCGGTGTCGATGAGCACCGACTCGATCTCGTCGGCGTACTTGTCCGTGCTCATCTACGTCCCCGCTCCACTCGCCCGGTCGATCTCGAGGACCACCTTTCCATGCCGTCGCCGAGCGACCAACCTGCCCCGGCCCGCCGACACACCCGACCCGTCCGGGCCCGTGCCCCCGACCGCCACTCCCCCCTGCCCGTGCCAGTCGGTGACGAGGGCGGCCACCGACGACAGGTGCGCGTACGTGGGCGAGGCGCAGCCGTGGGCCAGCAGCCATCGCCGCAGGACCCGGGTCAGTACGGCGGTCGGCAACGGTTCGAGGACGGAGACGTCCAGTCCGCCGTCTCCGGAGACGGGCACGGCGGCGGCGAGACGGTCCAGCTCGTCGTCGTCGGTCCGGAGCAGCTCCGCGGTCCGCGCCAACCCCTCCGCCACCCCGCCCCCCAGGACGTCCTCGAGGAGG
>NZ_JAALEA010000460.1 GCF_014145145.1 Dietzia cercidiphylli | reverse complement strand
CGGCGCGGCCGCCAAGCCTCAGGGCGGAGTTGCTGGTGCGGTGGCCGGCGCGGGGCGCGGCGCCAGTGCTGTTGCAGGCCTGGCGGGTGCGGGAGTTGGCGCGGTGGCTTCGGCGGCGCATGGCGCAGCACGCATGAGCCAGTCCACCGAGCAGATGCTCGACGGTGCTCTGGCCGCGCACCCGACTCCCCATCACTACCGATAGAAGAGCGCGCAAGGAGACAGCTGGTGTCTATGACAGGCGAGCAGGCGGACCTGCGGCTCTACACGCTGGGCGAGAAGTCGCAGCGCACGGGCATGTTCGGCCTGCCGTTGCGGGCGACGATCATCGCCGGGATCGCGTTCATCGTCGCGATGTTGGTCCTGATGCAGGGCGGGTTGGGCGCGGGGGCGCTCATTGCGGTGCTGGCGGTGGGGTACCTGGCCCCGGCGGTACTGCGTATCGGAAATCGAACTCTCTACGAGGTGGCACAAATGAGATGGCAGTTCTGGCGGGCGCAGGCAGCTGGGTCGACGGTGTACCGGTCCGGGCCCAACTCACGAGTGCCGGGGGGTCGATACCGGCTACCGGGAGCACTGGCCAAGACCGAGCTCCACGTCGGCCGAGACGTGGCCGGCAATGACTTCGCGCTGATCCGAGACCGAGCACTGAACCAGTACACGGTCCTACTCAACGCGTCCTCGCGTGGGCAGGAGCCGCTGACGGTTGCCAACCGCAACGACATGACGGCCGAATGGGGAGCCTGGCTGGCCGACCTCTCGCTCAACGACGACGTGGTGGCCGCCACGGTGACAGTCGAGTCCTACCCGACCACCGGCCAGGACCTCATGGCGGCGGTGAAGAACTCGGTAGACGAGTCCACGCCCGAGATCGCCCGCAGGATTCAGGCCGAATCAGCGGTGGAGTTCGCTCGCGGCAAGCTCGTGACCCGCTCGTGGATCGCGATCACGTTCAAGGCCGCTACAGCGATGCAGCGCAAGGACCCCGAGGCGATGGCCACGGACCTGGGGTTCCGACTTCCGGGCCTGTATCAGCGGCTCGAGTATGCCGGGGTGTCGGCCACGCCGATGAGCCCGGAGGCCGCGGTGGGTCTGGCAATGCGCTGCTATCGCCCAGACCTCGAGGAGGTCATCAACAGGGCACGCCTGGCGTCCGAACCGCTGGGAGTGGACTGGGAGGATGCCGGTCCAGCCACGGCAGTGGCCAAATGGAACCACTACCGGCACGAAGACTGGGTCTCGCGCAGTTTCGAGATGGCCGCCCCGCCGGCAGCAGCCTTCCCGGACCACGTTCTGCGGCCGCTGCTGGAGCCGAAAACGGACATCCCGCGTAAGCGGATCACGCTGGTGTACCGGCCGATCGCCGCCGGTGACGGGCAGCGGCAGGTGGAGAAAGAGCACACTGACGCGGTCAACGCCGCGAACAAGACCCGCTCGATCGGTAAGGCCACGGCGGGCCTACGTCTGGAACGCACCGAGGCCGCCCGGCAAGCGCTGGCCCGAGGTGGGCAGCTGGGGGAGTACTCGCTGCTGGTGACCCTGACCCTGCGGGACACAGAGCTGCTCGACCAAGGGGCGGCGATCATCGGCCAACTTGGCAACCGATCGCAGCTACGGCTGCACTCGACCAACGGCCAGCAGGATGCAGCGTTCGCCGCGGGCCTGGGCCTGGGCGTTCTGCTCGATCAGAAGTCCACGATCTCGAGTTTTGCGAGGGCCGAGTAATGGCGCGCCGGTCGAAGACCCCGATCGGGCCGGCCGAGCTCGAGGAGCTGCACTCGCGCGTCACTGCGGGTGACGCGCCGCCTCCGTGGGTGGTGACTCCGACAGGTCGGGCGTACAAGCGATGGTGCGATGAGCACCCGGAGCGCGCCGAGCAGGTGCGCACCGCGCGACAGGTGCCTCAGGTCCGCTACCGCAAGCCCCGTTTCACCAGTCGATACGGCTCGGTCGACGGTCGCGGGTTCAAGGGCGCGTTCTCGGGCCGTATGGCTGTGGCCTCTGCTCCTGGTGCAACGCAGACCTCGACGAACTACGGCTGTGGGTTCAACCCCTGGGTGGTGGGGGCGACCGCCCCGGCAGTGGGTGTGCCGTTGGGAGTCCACGCCCAAACGGGGCAGGACGTCTCGGGGGACGTGCTGTCGTGGTTCAAGGCGGGGATCATCGGCAACCCCTCGGCCTTTGTGCTGTCGCTACCCGGTCTGGGCAAGTCGACACTCATTCGCAAGCAGTTCATCGGCGCGGTCGCCCAAGGGCATGTGCCGATCGTCGCTGGTGACATCAAGGGCGAGTACGTGGCGGTGACCGACGCGATGGTCACCCCGGCCGGAAAGCGCGGACAGGTGATCCGGCTGGGCCACGGTCACGGGCACCTGAACCCGCTGGCCGCGGGAGCGCTAGGGGAGGCGATCCCGGTGATGCGGGCTCATCTGGAGGAACTGCACGCCCGGGGCGAGGACAACACCAGGCTGGCCGAGGCGATCACCGAGACCGAGGAGTCGGTGCACTCCCGGCAGGTGACGATGGTGATGGCTCTGGCCGAGCTGATCCGCGGCCAGGCCCTGGCCGACTTCGAGGGGTTGGTGATCTCCGCGTCGTTGCGGTCCATGCGAGAGTCCGGGCAGTTCTCGTTCTCCTCGCCACCGCTGTTGCGCGATCTGATCGACTTCATTCGGTCGGGTAGCGACGGGCTACGCCGCGCGCTGTTCGTGGCCGACGAGACCGAGTATCGCCGCACCGTGCAGACCCTCGTACAGACCCTGGAGTCACTGACTGACGGGGTGATGGGACAGGTCTTCGCCGAGCACACCACCACCAAGATCGACCTCGACGCCCCCGCGATCTGTATCGACGTCTCGGCCATCTCGCGCGGTGACCAGTCCCTCAAGGCAGGGGTGTTGCTGGCGTGCTGGTCGGATGCCTACGGGGCGATGGAGGCCGCGCACGTGCTGGCCGACTGCGGCCTGGCCAATCAGCGCTACTTCCTGGCGATCCTGGATGAGATGTGGGCGACCCTCGGAGCCGGCGCGGGGATGGTGCAGCGAGTAGACGAACTCACCAGGCTCAACCGCACCGATGGCACGGGACTGCTGATGATCACCCACACAGGACGCGACCTGGAAACGCTGCCCAATGAGGTCGACGTCAAGACCGCGATGGGGTTCATCGAGCGGGCCGGCATGGTCATCTGTGGCGGTCTGCCCGCCGGAGAGCTGGACCGCCTCAAGGGCGTACTCCAGTTCAGCGATGCGGAAGCGGCCATGATCACCGCGTGGTCCAAGGGCGCTCCGATCGAGCGCACGCAGCTACGCCAAGAGAAGAAGCGTCCGCTGGGCCAGGGCATGTTCATGCTCAAACCGTCCAAAGACGGAACCCACGGGATCCCGATCCACGTGCAGCTGACCCATACCGAGCGGGCGACCAACATCCACGACACCAACACTCGGCTGCGGGAGTTCCTCGACGCCGCGCCCTCGTCCCAGCAGGCGGCGATCGCATGAACGCCTCACCGTACGACGACGCCTTCCGCAACCAGGTCGTAGAGCGGCTGGTCGACCTGGAGCCCGGGTTCCCCTCAACCTCCGCCGCGGCAGAGGTCGTCGCCCGCGAGTTCGGCATCAGCCGCGACTCCGTGCGCCGCTGGGCGGTCGCAGCCGGGGCATGGATGGCCCACAACTCCTCCACCCTGCGGGCACTGCAAGCCGAGAACGCCGCACTGCGGGCACAGCTGGGCCGGTAGTGACGATGCGTCCGGTCAAGCTCGTCGTCGGCCTGGTCATCGGTGTCATCCTGCTGGCGCTGGTGATCGTGGTGATCCTCGGGCCGACCAGTGACGACCGGTGCCTCCCCGACGGCGGCATCACCGGAGGCGGCGGCGTGCCCGCCGGCGAGCTCAGCCTGCCGGTCGCCGAGGGCGACTACGTCGTGTCCTCGACGTATAAGAGCGCGGACCGGCCCGATCACCGGGGCATCGACCTGGCCGCCCCCGATGGCACCCCGATGTACGCGATGGCTGGGGGAGTGGTGACAGCCGCCGGCCCCGCCTCCGGGTTCGGGAACTGGATCATCATCGACCACACGATCGACGGCAAGCCCTACTCGACCGTCTACGGGCACATGTGGGACGACGGGGTCGCAGTGCAAGTGGGCGACACCGTCACCGCAGGACAGCACATCGGCAAAGTGGGCAACAACGGCCAGTCCACCGGCGCGCACCTGCACTTTGAGGTGTGGGAGGGCGGAAGGCTGGCGGGGGGAGGCGAAACCGACCCGCAGCCATGGCTCGACAGGGCAGTCAACCCGGGCTCCGGCGGGAGCGAACCAGACGACCAGGACAGCAGCAGGACCCCGGCCCCGTCCTCGCCGAAGCGGCCAGCTCCGCCGTCTGGCGGGGAGCTGCCCGATTCGGACAAGATCCAGTCCAAGGAGAACCTGCAGGTCGACTCGATCCGCGTCGCCCGGGCCGTCGCACAGCGGTTCCCGTCAGTGCAGACCATCGGTGGTTGGCGCCCGGTCGATGCCTACCCGGACCACCCCTCGGGGCGGGCGGTGGACATCATGATCCCGGACTACGAATCGGGCGAGGGCCGTGAGCTGGGAAATCGCATCAAGAACTACCTGCTCACACACCGCGAGTTCTTCCATCTCGAGTACATGATCTGGCGGCAGATGTACATCCCCGCCGAAGGCCAGCCCAACCAGATGCCGGACCGGGGCACCCCGACCGAGAACCACTTCGACCACGTCCACGTCACCGTCGTCGGCGGCGGGAAGCCGACGGACGACCAGCGCTACGGATCGGCCCCGACCGACGGAGCTGACGACTCCTCGGAGACCAGCGGCGCCGCAGGCGGCGAGGACTGCGCCCCGGACTTTGGGCACCGGAGCCTGAACACCGGTGAGATTCCCGAGGAGCTGCGCAGGTGGATCGACCTGGGCGGCCAGGTGTGCCGCGAGGTCGATTCGCCGCTATTGGCCGGGTTGCTCTACCACGAGTCGGTGGGGTTTCAGGCCACCGCGGTGTCACCGGCCGGCGCCCAGGGCTACGGGCAGTTCATGCCTGGCACGTGGGCATCCAAGGGCGCGAAGGTCGACGACAACGGTCAGGTGGCCGGACCGCCCGGCTCGGGATCCCCGTCCGATCCGGCCGATGCAACGATGGCCGCCGCCCGCTACCTGTGCGAGATCGCCGAGGGCCAGCGAGAGGGCATCGCCTCCGGCCAACTCAGCGGGGATCCGCAGGCACTGATGCTGGCCGGGTACAACGCTGGCCCGGGAGCGGTGCAGCAGTACGGAGGGGTTCCGCCCTACGCCGAGACCCAGAAATACGTGGTCATCGTGCCTCAAGAGGCCGAGCGGTTCGGACGCGCATGAACGAGATGAGGGATCAAGCGATGAGCAGAATGAAACTAGGTCTACTAGCGGCACTAGTGATCGCCGTAGCGGTGGCTGCCGTGGCGGTAGCGATCACGCTGGGCCGCGAGGACGAACCCGGCACCGACGCACACGTGCACATCGACCCGATCACCACGGCAGACGAGGTGGCAGTCGCGGTGATGTCCGGGGTCCACACGTGGACCCCGGCTCAGCAGCAGTCCCCGTGGGATGCGATGCACGCGATCGCCGACCAGCTGACCGGACCGATGGCCACCGCAGCGGCGACTCGTCCCGATCCCGATCCCACGCCCCGGCAGTGGCCGGCCTGGGCCAGGTCCGGTGACCGCGTGATCGGAGCTGCCAGCCTGGCCGGCGAGCAGGACCCGGTCGCAGGCGACGCTGTCACCGCGCAGCGGGTGGTGCAGGTCCAGCAGAAGGTGCTGCACACCGACGGAGCGACCACCCCACTCGAGCAGATCACCGTGACCGTCGAGCTGGAGCTCGCCGGCGACCACTGGAAAGTCTCCGGCTACCAGTACAGATCCGTCGGCGACTAGACCAGCGCGAACACCACATTAAGGAGCAGTCATGGCAGGCAAAGACGTCGCAAGAAAGTCGCAGACGCGCGAACCCGGACCGACAATCGCACTGGCCACCATGGGTCTCATCGCGGCCGCGGTGCTCGGCGTGTGGGCGTGCGTCACACTCGGGGAGAAGCTCACGGCCAGCGGCCAGGACGTCCCCGGCAACCCGGTAGTCGCGGTGATCGACCTGGCGCAAGGACAGATCGAGTGGACCACCGGCGCCACCATCGTCGCGGTCGCCCTGGTGCTCATCGCCGGCGCCCTGCTGGGCGGCGTCGCAGGTGCACTGGGGCGCCGGCAGGCCCGCAAGACTCGCGTGGACGACGTGAGCCAGCACCTCGCCGGCCGCGCGGACGTGAAATCACTGTCTGCCAAGAGCGTGACTCGCGCGAACCTCAGCCGGGGCGAGGCCACCAGCGTCCCCGGGGTGTACATCGGCAAGGAGGTCTCCACCGGGCAAGACCTCTGGGGCGGTTGGGAGGACCTGCACCTGGATCTGTGGGGTCCCAGGCAGGGAAAGACCTCCAGCCGGATCATCCCGATGATCCGGCGAGCGCCGGGCATCTGCATCTCCACCTCATGCAAGCGCGATGTCATCGAGGCGACCATGCCGTTTCGGCAGCAGGTCGGCCGGGTCTGGGTGCTCGACCCGCAGGACAAGGCCGTCGGTCTGGACACCTCGAGGTGGTACTTCGATCCCCTGGACTTCGTGCGCCGCGATCAGTGGTGGGACGGCAATGCCGAGGAGCTCGCCGAGATCTTCAACGCTGCCACCGCCCGCGGGGAGGCCGGCAGTGACCCGAACGCCTACTTCTACAGCCAGGCTGTCGACCTGCTCGCCTCGCTGTTCCTGGCGGCAGCGATGGAGGGACGGCCCATCACCGACGTCTACGGCTGGGTGTCCAACCTGGAGGACTCCACCCCGGTCGAGATCCTCTCGGGCAGTCAATGGGGGCCGCAGGCCGCAGACCTGGCCAGTAAGTACCGCGCCGAGCCCCGCACCCGCTCCAACGTCTTCTCCGCGGCCAAGAACATGATCTCTTGCCTGGGACGACGCCAGATCGTTCGGTGGTTGACCCCGCAGGCCGGCGCAGAGCGATTCGACCCGGTCGCGTTCGCAAGCTCCAACGCCGACACCCTGTATCTGGTCTCCGATGAGGAGAACCCGATCGGTCGGCCGGTGACGTCGATCTTGACCGTGGCCGTGTTCAAGGCCCTGGTCGACCGCGCCGACACCTGCCCTGGCTCGCGTCTGCCGGTCCCCGTGACCGCGGCGCTGGACGAGATCGCCAACATCGTGCGCTGGCCCCGCCTACCCGACTACTACTCCACGTTCGGCTCTCGCGGCATCATCTGCGACACCGTGCTCCAGTCCTACGCCCAGGGCGTCGAGGTCTGGGGGGAGCAGGGCATGAAGAAACTGTGGTCGGCCGCGTCGATCGTGGTCATCGGCCCCGGTCACAAGGACTACCGCTTCCTCGATGAGTTGGCCCACCTCATTGGCACCCACACCGAACAACAGCGGTCGGTCTCCCACGGCGGCGGCGATCGCGGTAGGTCCGTGTCTACACAGATCGTCGAGAGGCAGACCCTCAATGCCGCAGAGCTAGCGGCACTGCCCTTTGGACGAATGATCGTCCTGGCCACCGGCCGTCGGCCGATTCTGGCCCGAATGGTGCGCTGGGATCACCAGGACCTGCCCCCGGCGCCGAAGAACAAGGAGACGGCGGCGTGAGCCACTTATTCGACGAGCAGATCGTCAAGGCGTTCAGCGCCACCATCGGTGAGGTCGCTAAGACCGCGCTGCCCGCAGCAGTACAGGACGTGCTGGCGACACCGCGCCTCGCGGATCACCTCGCTCGCACCATCGAGCGAGAGGTGGAGCAGTTCGCGGAGACCGAACTAGGTGTGCCGCCATCCCTGCGGTTCACGGACGAATTCGCGTTCTTCGACGACTACCTCCGTCTGGCCTACGAGTCGGGAGGGATGAGCCAGAAGTGGTGCTCGCGGTGGTGGGCCCACGGCTCAGTGCGGTTTCGCATCCGCTCGATGTGGCTTGCCTACGAGGCGCTCGCCCGCAAAGACCCGGCCACATGTGACGAGCTGTTTCTTCGCACCATCGGGGACCACCACATGACCCTGCTAACAGGGGAACGTTCCCCGATGCTCGCCTGCGACACCAGCCATCAACCAGGAAAACCACTCAAATCTGATCCAGTCGAAGGAGGCGCATCATGAGCCCCCATCCCAGCGACCCCGTGGTTGCCAATCTGATCCGCCACGCCCGCGTGGGCGCGTCGGTTAGTCCGTACCCGACACGGACACGCTCGATCGGAGAACACTCCGTCCGCCAGCACTCGGTGGGATCTCTGATAGTTGAGACCGCTCGCGCCGATGCAGGGGTGTCCGAGGTGATCGCCCAGGCCCGACGAGAGGTGATCGCCGGCGAACTAGAGCGGCGGAGAATGGTCGAAGCTGCCGACGAGGCCCGCAGACGCGCCGAAGTCGACCGTGCGCAGGCCGAACGCGACCGAGATGAGTCAGTGGATCGTGCCCGTCGACAGGGCGGACCTGACCCCGATTTCCTCACTCTCGCCTTGATCGCCGCGGTGACACTCGAAGTGTCCGACACCGACCTGGTCGGTGTACTCGACGCCGCACTCACCGATACTCCCGATCTATCAGCAGCCGATACCGCCGCACTAGCCGGCGACCGTCGAGTCGGGCTGAGCCCTGATCAACTGTCGGATGAGCTGACCGCTACAGGCGTCTCCCCGTCGGTCGTAGATGGGTTGGTCAGCACAGGAGTTGGGACGACCGCGCCGGCTGAACTGATCATGCAGTCCGAGAGTTCCGCGCAGCAGACCCTTGCCCCCCACACCAGTACCCCAACTATCGAGGCATCTCCGGAGGTCGAGGAACCATGACCGCAAGCGCCTCCAGCTCCGACGAGCTGCACGCATACCTGACTGAGGTGTTGGCGGCAGCGAACTCGCCGTTGACTGTCGTACCGCCGTCCCCAGCCGAGAACCCCTGGAAGATTCACTTTCGAGACTCACGGCTCGACACGACCAGGCACCTCAGGCGCGACCAGCTCCACACGCTGCTCGATACCCGACCGGCCGCTGCAGTCGTCACCGCATTGGAACACTGGTCGGCGGCCCCCGAGATCGTCATGGCCATCACAGATACGCACTTCCGCCCCGATGAGATCCGCATCGGGAATGTCGAGAGTGACGCCCTGTTCCAGGGCGTCATCAACGTGGAATCTGAGCGTGACGAGATGACGATTGCTGTACCAATCGACTCCATCTCACTCGATCCGCCCGAGTTGATCGGACCTAGTGCGCTACAGGCGATTGAGTCCACACTCGATCGCCTCACCGGCACCTCGGTGGACGAACGCCTCGACATGATCACCCCGATAGGCGTCCAGATTTCCACCGGCACGCTCACCCCGCCGGCCTGGTCGCCCCCCGTTGCACCCAGCACCACCTCGCGCCCCAGTGCTGCGAAGGAGGCAGCTACTGCGGTCAGTTCGTTCATCGGGTCCTATCTGACCCATCGGGGACGCCAAGACCCGGCCAGTAGCTCAGGCCCAACCGACTTCACGCCAAGCTCACACCTGAGCCGACAGTCCGACCCCGGGCCACAGTTCTAACGCCGGCTCGAGGGCACCCGGCAGGGTCATCAGAGGTCAGCTGACGAACCCGGCCCCGTAGCCGGACCCCAGTCCACAGACGGTCCGGTCGTCTTCCCGACGGCCGGGCCGTTTGCTCTGTCTGCGGCCCGGTGCGCGAGGTAGGAGGCCGCGAAGGGGTCCAGATCCTCGTCTTCCTGTTCGGGGGTCTCCTGGATGGGCGCGTGGGTAAGTCTGGTGTGCTCGGCCAGGGTTGCGGCTGCGTAGTCGGCCAGCTCGGTGTCCATGCCGGGGTGTCGAGAGGGCAGGGGGGCCAGGTGGCCGAGGTCGGTGTCGGTGTCGACCTCGTAGCCCGATAGCCAGCCGGTGGCCGAGGCGAGCGGGTCGTCCGAGGCGTCGACCTCGTGGTGCCACTGCGCGATCGCGGCGGCGACGTCGACGCCGCGGGCCAACGCGCTATCAACCGCCGAGCGCAGAGGCGCCGCTTCGGCCGCAGGCACCTCACCGACGGTCATGGAGCCCACCAGGTGGGTGGTGTAGTCGCGCACGAGCAGATCGCGGGCGGCGGCGTAGCCGGCGGCCATGCGGTCCGGGTCGTCTGCGGCGGACAGAGCCTCGCGCAGTTGCTCGGTGGCGGTGGTGTGTCCGTCGTCCCGGGCCAGGGCCGCGGTCAGAACGCCGCGGGCTGTGGTGAGCCGGTCGTCGACCTCGGGGGGCAGGTGTGGCTTCTCGGTCTCCACATCCAGGGGAGAGTCTGTGACGGCGTAGGCGTGGTTCTCGGCCCGGCCGCGGGACAGGGCGACATAGAGCCCGCGGCGGTTGGTCGCCTCATCGACGACGGTGCGGGAGACGTCGACGGTGATGCCCTGCGCGCGGTGGATAGTGCTCGCGTAACCCAGCTCGGTACAGCCGGCGACGTAGTCGGCATCGAGGGTGACCCGGCCCCGGTGCCCAAGGTGCCTCACGGTCAGCGACCCGTCGCGGGCGACCTTCTCCACGCGCCAGCGGTCACCGTTCTGCACGCGGGAGCCGGGCCTGGTCCCACCCTTGGTGCGTAGCTCCCCGTTGTTGGTGCGGGTGACGACGATGTCGCCGCGGCCGGCGGTCAGATCGTCGGCCAGGTCGACCAGACGGCGCGCCTGAGCGGCTCCGGTGTCACGGTGACGATTCTGGATCTGGGTGTTGAGCTCACGCACCGTGGCGGTGGTGGAGGCCAGGACGATCCCGTCGCGACCGGCGTCAGTGTCGGCGAAGTGATCGGCCACTGCGGCGGCGATCATCTCCTCACAGTCGCCACCGTGGACCCAGCCTTTGTCGGCGTGGAATTGCAGGGCGCCGGCGTCGCCGGAGCGGATGCCGATGGAGGCGCGGGCCTGCGCGGTGTCGTCGCCGAAGCGGACGACGTCGGTCAGTTCGGGGGCGTTGGTCTCGGAGGCCACCAGGCGCATGAGTCCGCCGGACTCGACGGCGTCGAGCTGCGCGGGATCTCCAACCATGCGCACCACCGCGCCGCGATCGCGGGCGATCTCCACGAGCGCCGCGACGTCCTTGGTGGAGGCCATGGCGGCCTCATCGAGCAGCAGCATCGCACCCGGTTCGATAGCGATCGGCAGCCCTTCGGGGTTACGCGGCGCGTAGCCCATGTACTCCATTTTTCCGCGCCAGCGGTAGGTCAGCGAGGCCAGCGTGCGGCCTTCGGCGCCGATCTCCTCACCGAGAGTGTCGGCGGCGACCGCGGACGGCGCCAGGGCGATGACCTGTCGGCCGGAAGCTTGCCAGGCGGCGGTGACGGCCTTCATGGAGGTGGTCTTGCCCGTGCCGGCGGGACCGACGCCGGCGGCGACGAGCCCGCCGGATAGGCAGAAGTGTTCGGCCAGCGCGCGTTGTCCGGGGTTGAGGACGCGACCACTCGCGGACTCTTGCACGGCGATAACCGCTCGCAGTTGCTCGCCGGTGGTGAACACCGCCACGGGCGTCTGTGCGGCGGCGACGACCTGGCCCTCGGCGTCGAGCATGGCGGTTGAGGTGTGGAGCAGCTCGCCGTGGCGCTCGAGGACACTGAGCCCGTCGGAGTCGCGCCGCAATGCGGTCGGCGCCTCCAGCGTCTCGGGCGTCGACAGGGCCACCGACCCGCGTCCCAGGGCGTGGTCGACCACGGTAGTCACCGCGTGGTCCCGCTCGGTGGGTGAGGTGAACGCGACGTTGGTCAGCTGGGTCTCGACCACGGCCCGCACGTGCGCGTGGGTCCACGTCGCGCGGGCATCGGACACGGCCTCGATGACGCGGGCGGACTCGACCTCGACGGCATCCATCTGCCGCACCGAGGGGTTCATCTCGCGCGCCTGACTGTCCGGAGTTTCGGGGTTCAGTGCACGGGAGACCATAGCGTCGACGGCGGCTTCTGACCCGAGGTGACGGGCGGCCAATCGGCGCCAGGTCGACTGGTGATCGGCCAGCGACCGGGACTCCTGCTTGCCTTCCCGGGTGTCTAGCGTGGCTTGCTGCAGAAGCGCGTACTGGACCGCCTGAGTCGGTGCCCGGCCGTGGGTGGCCCGGTACTCGGCGAGGAGCTCGTCGCGGCGAGCCTCGACCATCTGACGGCGTGAGGAGAACGCCCGGCACAGCGTCTGATCAATGCCGGCGACCTCCCAGACGGGTTGCCTGTCGCGTGTGGGATAGCGGGCCTCGAACGCCACGCCCATCTCCCGGCGAAGGCGATCAACGATCGCCGCGTTGTAGCGCTGGGACGCGGCCACGGCGTGCTTGTGTAGCGCCGCTCCATCGAGGGCGGACCACTTGCCGTCGACGCCCAACACCTTGTTCGACACCGCGCAGTGGGTGTGGAGGTTCGGGTCGCCGGCGCGGGTGTCGTAGTGGTCGAACTGAGCCACGATCAGACCGTGGGTGTCGATCTGCCGCTCGCTGCGATCACCGCGGCGGGTGAAGGCGGCCTCGCGCTCGATCCACGCCAGGGAGTCGTTGACGCACTCGCGGTGGATGCGTTCGATCTCCCGCCGAGTGTCGGTGTCCGCCAGGGCCCACAGGGTGCTGACGGACTTCTGCGGAGTGAACACCAGATCCATGCCGGCGACCGGCTGACGCACGTTGCTGCGCTGCGCGGCGGCCCAGGACAGCAGCTCCCGCTCCGTGGGTGGCTGGTGTCCGAACTTGGCGCGGTAGTGCTTGTCTGCCAGCGTCCGCCAGAGGTCCGAGGTGGTGGCCTTGTCGATCGTGTGGCCCTCCTCGGCCAGCTCCCGGAGCGTGGACTTGTACTCCTCCACGAGCGGGATCTCGTTCTTGAACTCGGGGAACTTCCGACCGAGCGCGGTCTCTTTGAGGTCGGTGCCGGCCTCGAGCATCTGGTCGGTGTTGGGGTGCCGGCCCTCGCCGAACAGCGCCTTCATCTGCTCCTCGGACACCGTGCCGGACACCGGGCTGATCTCTGAGAGGGCTTCCAAGCCAGCGCCGTGCCAGCGGCCGGGAGGGGTGCCGTTGGCGGTGTAGTAGTCGGTCAGCTCCTGGCCACGTTCGCGCAGCCGGTCAGCAGTAGCTACCTGACGTGTCAGGTAGCTGTAGCCGTCCCCGGCGTGCAGCACGTGGAGGGTCATCACGACGCCCACTCTAACCCCACGTCAGCGCCCGGTCACGGACGAAGTCTGAAAATCAGCAAGAGGTGTGTGGGTTCTCGGGGGCTGAGGGAAGCGAAGTACAAGCGTGGAACGAAGTGACACGTCCGGATGGGGCACTGGTGGGGGACCGGGGGCATAGCAGGCTCTGGTGTGCGATCGTCGGCAGCATTAGAGTTGGGTGGCGAGAACAGGCCCAGCTCGACTACAGGGAAGCGACTACCGTGGCTAAGACCTCCGACAAGACCAGCGCCCGCAACCGCGCCAGGCAGGCGCTCGCCGAGAAGCAGCGCAAGCGCCGGGAGCGCGACGAGCGCATCGAGGCAGCGGCCACCCGCTATTTCACCGCCGCCGACGCGATCGCCAAGGCTCGCCTCGATGCCGGAGAGGCGATCAAGGCTCTCATCGACGAGGGCGAACCGCGCGGCGAGATCGCCGAACTCCTCGGCATCTCCACTCGCGACATCAAGACGACCCTCGACACACTGGGTGACGACCGACAGGAGCAGGTTGCCTCGGCGCAGGACACGCACGATGAGGCCCCGGCGGAGGCCACTGGGGACCGCAACGTGGCGTGAGCGCCTCGGGCCCGATCGCCCTGCCGGGGTCGAAGGATGGACTCCTGCCCCGCTGCGACAGTGTCTTTACCCCTCGGCGCCTCGGGCAGGGCGGGGGAGTCTAAGCGGGGAGCTGTTACCGGGCCTGCTCCACAACGCGCTCTTTAGAGTGCGCCCGGCGTCTTGCCGCCGGGCGCACCCACCAGCGGACACTGCGCAACCGTGCGGGCCCGGCCATCGCCGACGCTGTCGTAGCTGACACCTATCCTCGCCCCACCCGGTAACAGTTCCCTCAACACCCTCGAGGCCCCGATGACCGCAGCACTGTTCCCTCTACCGGCCGCACCGGACACGCAGCAGCTCTCTCTGCTCGGCGATCCCCGGCCGGTGCGCACCCCGGCGACACTGTGGCGCATCTGGCTCACCGACCCCGCCACCCGGCAACGGTTTGAGAACAAGCGCTACCGCCGCGGCCCCGACCAGTGCTGGCCCTGGATCGGCGCGATCTCCTCCACCGGACACGGTTCCTTCCGCGCCGCCAGCCTGCCTGGGCTCTCCCGCCGCGGCACCGTCCCCGCGCACCTGTACGCCTACCAACTCGCGCACGGCATCATCGACCGACTCGGCTGGAGCGCCCTGACCGACCCCATCCTGTGCCACCGCTGCGACTACGCCGGCTGCACCAACCCGAACCATCTACGGCTAGGCACCGCCGGCGACAACCGCGCCGACTACCTCACGCGACGACACAGCGCGAACAGTCCCCTCGGTGACACCCGCGGTCCAGCCGGCCTCTCCCGCGCAATCGCAGAGGCGATCCGCACCGCAATCGCCGCAGACGAGCCAGCGCACACTATTGATCACCGCATCGACGACGCCATCGCCACCGGGCAACCGTGGAGCCTCTGGTAGTCCGCCAACTGACCTACGGGGAGGCCAACTCCAGGACGATGGGTACGACACCGAGTGACAACCGGTGATCCACCGACCCCTACCGAGGATCAACAATGCCCGTTCTCCCACTTGCCACCACCACGCTTCCGCAAGACGCCTCGCAGATCACCATTCCGGCGGCGTACGACATCGCATGGAGCGCGGCGATGGTAAGCGTGATCGTCCTGGATGTCCTCGCCCTCATTCACCTGGCAAGACACCGACGGACTACATATGACTGGGCCTGGGCGCTCGTCATCCTCGCACTCCCGCTTCTCGGAGTGCTCCTGTACGCGCTACTCGGTCCTCGCCGCCGCAGCAGCGACAACACCGTCCGCGACACGGTCACCTCGCCCCGGTGATCGACAAGGCCGTAGCACCATCCAGTAAAAGCACCCCACCGCAATAGCGACCGGCACCCGATCATCCCCTGGGCGGCCGGGCGGCTTGGGCCGCACCGCACGCGCACACCGCATGGCACGTCTCATCGCCGAACGAACCGGGGCGACCGTGTGACCGGCGACCAGGAACATCCGACCACCCCGGTCCGCCGGGGGAGCGGCGCCCTCCGAGCCTGATCCTGCCCCCACCTATGGCTGCCACTTCTCGGCACTCGGGGCCGCTTGGTGGGGAGCCAGCTGCGCTCACGGCTTAGGGGCCGGGCCTGCCTCGCGAGGTCCATCACGTAGTGAGTCCAACACTTCACGCAGCGTGTCCGAGGTCGCCTCGGCGCGTACCCGGGCCCGATCGGCCTCCTCGGCCTTGGCGCGCGCGAGGCTGGCGTCCTGGCGCACTGTCTCGAGCTGGCCACGCAGCTGCTCGAGCTCGGCCCGCAACGCCTTGACCTCTTCGGCTGCGCCATCGAGCGCGACGACAACCTCGTCTTTCTCCGCGACAGCGCGCTCCGCCGCGGTCAAAGCGTCAGCCTCGCCCGCGCGCGCGGCATCGAGTGCCACCGCGGTCGCCTCATCCGCCTGCTCCGCGGCCCGCTTCCACGCCGCGGCCCACACCGATTGCACCATCGCCGACATCGCCTCCGACAGGTCCGGAGCCTCTGGCACATCACCGGTGGCCGCGGCCGCGTGCTCACGCATCCACGCGGCCACCTCGCCGATCCGCACCCCCGCTTCGCGCTGCACGCTGCGGACAGTGATCTTGTCTCCCCGCGCGACAAGCACCCCATACGCCCTGGCGATCTTCTCCGACGTCGACATCGCACTCTCCCCACACTCGGTAACAGGTAACCGGTATCGTTTCTTGTTACCTATGTTACCCCACGCACGTCCGCCGGGATAGCGGCACGCACTCTTGCGCTGAAATCCGGCCCGAGACTCCTCCTCGACACACTCTTCCCGGCCGCCGAGCCGCGCCCCACCGCGAGAGAGGCGGCAGCGGGGCCCTCCTGCCCGCTCTGCGGCTAGGGCCGACGCGCCCATGCCGGGGGCGAGCTCGCTGCCGGATTCGGTATCGCAATGCCCGCCACGCGTCGGCACCCCGACGGCGCACCAACAGCCCGCGGATCGGCCCTTCGGGAGTAGCGCCGTCAGCTGCGAGGGAAGCGATTGCGTCGCACGCTCGCGCTACGTACACTTTTACGTACAGGAGGTTCGACATGAAGACCATGAGTTACACCGAGTCCCGGGCGCGCTACGCCGAGGTCCTCGACGGAGTCACCAACGACCGCGAGGAGGTTGTCATCACCCGTGCCGGTCACGAACCCGTGGTGATGGTCTCCCTCGACGATTACGAGTCCCTGCGCGAGACCGCCCACCTGATGCGATCCCCGGCCAACGCCCGTCGGCTCCTGGATGCGATGGAAAGGCTCGAGGATGGCCGTGGCCAGGCTCGCGACCTGCTCGACGCCGAGGCTAGCGACCTGCTTGGCGCGGACTGACGTGCTGCTGGTCTGGGACGACAACGCCTGGCAGGACTACCTCTGGTGGCAACAACAGGACCGCAAGATCCTCAAACGGATCAACCTGCTCCTGCAGGACATCACCCGCAACGGCAATGAAGGAATCGGCAAACCCGAACCCCTCAAATACGACTTCGCCGGCTACTGGTCCAGACGCATCACCGACGAACACCGACTCGTCTACAAAGTGACCGAAACGGAAGTCCGTATCGCCACCTGCCGCTACCACTACGGGTAACGCACCCGACCCAGCCGGAAACGCACGTCTCCATCGACCTGGCAAGTGCAGGTAGACAGCCCAATGTGCCGGGATCGTGGGCCCTCCTACATCCGGGTCATCATCGTCCACTAGATCCCCGGGGCTGCCGATTAGGCCTGAGCGCGCTGGGGCGTGCTGATGCTGTTCGGTGAGCTTGGCGGGATGGTGTGCGTGGGGAGTCCGCTTGGGGCTCGTCGGTCGGGCTTGAGTCCGTGCTCGATTCCCCACGCCACGGCCTGGGCCCGGGTGCTCACGCCCATTTTCCGATATGCGGACCGGATGAAGGTTTTGATCGAATTGGTCGACAGGTAGCACTGCGCGGCGATGTCCTTGTTGGATAGTCCCTGGACAATGAGACCGATCACTTCCGCCTCCCTGGGAGACAGGCCCGCCTCTTTGGCCGGCCACTGGTCCGATCGCATCACCGATAGGCCGGGTCCGACCATGGTCACCCGCTGACCTGCGGCGATGTTCTCGATTCCCTCAACCAGCTCGAGCGCTGACAGGGACTTCGCCAAGAATCCATGGGCTCCTTGGGCCAGGCTGTCATCGATCGCCCGTTCATCCACGGCGAAGGAGTAGACGGCAACCGACCCGATCAACGGGTCCTGCAGTAGCGATTCCAGGCGCGCGTGCTTGCCCACCGGTGCGGCGAAAGTGTCATAGAGCGCGACGTCCACGGGGGCCGATCCACTGGTGACGGTGTGCCGTTCGACAACTTCAACTCGGTCCGCATACGGCGCCAGCAGTGCGTTAACTCCCGCCACTACGACGAGATAGTCGTTGACCACAGTCACCCTGATCGCTTTGCCGCTCACCGTGGTAATCGTAGGCGCAGGTGGACCCCTCTCCACTTCACCCCTGAGGGTGAAGCCATGGCCGCTGTGGCCCGAGAGAATGAGATGTCCACTTGGCGCGCGATGCTTGACGAAGGGCAGGAAATATCTGTTGACCCACATCATCGCCACGGCTCTCGATGACCGGTGGGCATGGGCCGATCGCGGTAACTGCCAAGGGCAGGCAGAGCTGTTCTATAACGACGAGCAGGACCTCAAAGGGGTTCGGCGCCGTAAAGAGGAGGCAGCCAAAGTCCTCTGCGAGCAATGCCCGGTGATAGTGGAATGCCGCCAGTACGCGATGAAGGCGCGGGAGCTCTACGGCGTCTGGGGAGGCCTGACCGAAATGGAACGCCACAAGCTGGCAGGCCGCCTGCGCTCCGGCTGACCCTTCTTCCGCGCCGCATTCCTTGCACCCGCGTCCCGACAGTTCTGCCCTGCCAGAGCTGTTCCTCTCGCCTTGCGGGGATCTACTTCACTGACGACGCAGGAAGCG
Source organism: Dietzia cercidiphylli (assembly GCF_014145145.1). Lineage (GTDB taxonomy): Bacteria > Actinomycetota > Actinomycetes > Mycobacteriales > Mycobacteriaceae > Dietzia > Dietzia natronolimnaea. The sequence goes on along the minus strand of NZ_JAALEA010000460.1, from coordinate 5,818 downwards.
TTCTCGGACTCCAGGGAACAATGTTCCCAGCAACTGGGGTTCGATAAGACTTGCCGGCTCCGGCAAGAGTAGGTGTCTAATACCTCTAGGAAACGGCCTGCGAACGTCTGGAGCAAGGAACCTGGGCGTCTCCACCCTGCACCAGGCTCGGTCCCGTCCTTTCTGCAGGCCAATGGCGATCCCCTGGCTGACCGGTCTTCGTCCACCATGCCTCCCCACCGATCGGCGGCGCTTGCACCACGACGCCCAAAAATGGCATCGGATCGGCGGCGACAACGAGACCGTCGGCGATCACGTCCACCGTGTCTGATGGCGGAAAATCTCGGCATCGAAGTCACCCAACCGCCCCACTACAGCGTCACCCTTAAGGGTGAAGAACTGCCCGCGGGGGACCGAGATAATAGGGGGTGAAGACAACGATCGGATAGTTAGGTGCCGGTTCGTGGTCGAGGTCGCTTTGTTCCCTACTGCAAGGAGTTCGAAACATGACCGACAATTCGTTTGATCGTCTGGCTAATGCCACTGTTTACGACAATTCCGGAGACAAGATCGGCAAGCTCGGGATGTTGTATGTCGACAATGACAGCGGCCAGCCCTCGTTCGCCACCGTTTCCACGGGTCTGTTCGGGATGTCGGAGAGCTTCGTGCCGCTTCAGGGCGCGCAACTGGGTGACGACGAAGTGCGGGTGGCGTACACCAAGGATCAGGTCAAGGACGCTCCCCGTATCGATGCCGGTGGAGATCTTTCTCCGGCTGAAGAGGACCGGCTCTACAGCCACTACGGACTCACCGGCGGTGGGGCGGCCACCGGCCGTACCGACCGCGCGACGGTGTCTGATGATGACGTCGATGCCCGCGTGAAGGCTGGCACCACCGGGCAGTCGCGTGAGGGTGGCCATGAGGCCACCGACACCGTGACCGCGCACGAGGAGCGCCTCAACGTCGGCACGCGCACCGAGGAGACCGGCCGGGTGCGGCTGCGCAAGTACACGACCACGGAGACCGAGAACGTCGAGGTTCCCGTCTCCAAGGAAAAGCTCGTCGTCGAGCGCGAGGACGCCGGCGGCACGGTCCGCAAGGGTGGCCTCGACGAGGTCAGTGACGGTGAGCACGTCGAGGAGATCACTCTTCGTGAAGAGCGTCCGGTGGTGGAGAAGGAGACGGTCGAGCGCGAGCGCCTTCGTGTGGGCAAGGAAAAGGTCACCGACACCGAGACCGTGTCGGAGGAGGTCCGCACCGAGCACATCGACATCGACGGTGACACCGACCAGACCACGCGGCGCTAGCCCGACTCAGGCCCTGTGACAGGCGCCGCCCGGCACCCAGCCAGCGGCGCCTGTCAGGCCAATAACGACGTGCACGTCACCACCAAGCTCGCCGGGTAGGCGAGCCGACTCGCAAGAAGGGCACCGACGATGACATCGAACTCACAGGGCGCCGACTCACCCCCCGACGCCGCTCGCGAGCAGGCCTCCCAGATCACCGATCAGGCCAAGGGCGCCGCCGGGCAGATGGCGGGCACCGCCCGCCAGGAAGCGTCCCAGGTCACCAACGAAGCACGTGATCATGCCAAGTCCCTGGCCTCCTCGGCACGCGATGAGGCCCTGTCCCAGGCTGCCACCCAGCAGCAGCGCTTGGCCGAGCAGGCCCGTGTGGCCACCGATGATCTCCAGCGCCTGGCCCGCGGCGAACAGCCGGAATCGGACCTGGTGGGTCAGGTCATCTCCACCGTGGCCGATCGCGCCCACCAGCTCACCTCCGCGCTGGAGACCAAGTCGCCCGAGGATCTGTTGACGGGCGTGCGCCGTTTCGCCGCCCGGCGCCCCGGCACCTTTCTGGCCGTGGCCGCTGGTGTCGGCCTGGTTGCCGGGCGCCTGACCCGGGGGCTGGCCGACAGTGACGATGCTCCCGCGGCCGCCACCTCACCGGATGTCCCGACCCCTGCGCATCCAATGCCGGCCCCGGCCGACCCCACGTTCGACTTTCCCGAGCGCGTGGACCCCGTCCCTGCCATCGATCCGCTCAGCACTCCGCTGTTCGGGCAGGGCCCCAGCGGCGCCGACACCATCGATCCGGGTGGCCGTTGATGACCGGGTCCTCGCCAGTTCCCGAACCCGAAGCCGAGCAAAGGGCCCGCAGCGAGTCGCTGGGGGAGATGTTCTCCAGCTTCGCCGACAACCTCTCCACCCTGGTCCGTAAAGAAATCGAGCTCGCCAAAGCCGAAGCCACCCAATCCGCTAAACAGGCCGGCGCCGGGGTGGGGATGCTCGCCGGGGCAGCACTTGGCGGGTTCTTCGTCCTGATGTTTCTCTCCCTTGCTCTGGCGTGGGCGCTGGGCAACGTCATGGACCTGGGGTGGGCCGCCCTGATCGTGGCCCTGTGTTGGGCCGTTATCGCTGCCGTGCTCGCGGTGCTGGGCAGGGCGCGAATGACCAAGGTCAAGGGGTTGCCCCAGACCCAACGGACCATGCAAGAGATTCCGCCCACCCTCAACCCCAGCAAGGAGACGCCATGAGTACCCCCGAGGAGATTCGGGCCGACATCGAGCGCACCCGCGCCGATCTGGGCCACGATGTGGACGCGCTGGCCGAGAAAGTGGACCCCGCCAAGGCCGCCAGCCGTCAGACCGACAAGGTCAAAGACCGGTTCAGCAGCATCCGGGAGTCTGTGATGGGCGCCGTGGACCACACCGCGTCCTCGGGCCAGGACACCGCGGCCCAGGCGCGGGACCAGGCTTCGGTTCTGGCCTCGGAGGCTGGGCACGCTGCCAAGCAAGCGCCCACCCAGATCAAGAACCGCACTCGCGGCAATCCGCTCGCCGCGGGCCTGATCGCCCTGGGCGCCGGATGGCTTCTCGGGTCCCTGCTACCGGCCAGTGACGCTGAGAAGAACGCGGCCACCACCGTGAAAGACGGGGCCGAACCGCTGGTCGATGAGGTCAAGGGCGTGGCTCAGGACATGACCGAGAGCCTTAAACCGCAGGCCCAGGACGCGGCCGAATCACTCAAGGACACCGCTAGCGCAGCGGCGGAGACGGTCACCAGCGAAGGCAAGCACCACGCCTCCGAGCTCAAGCAGAACTCCCAGCAGGCCGCGCAGAACGTCAAGGACCACGCGCAGGACTCCTAAAGCTCGAACCAACCGACACACCGGAAAAAAGGGGGCGCGGGGATCGAGGCTCGCCAGCAGCCAACTCGATCCCCGCGCCCGCCTATCCAGCCGACAAGGTTCAACCCTCAAAGGAGCTCTACCCATGACCTCTGCAGACGATCGAGAGGACGCCAGAGCCGGCCGCGGCCGGACCCCGGACACCACCGGACCCCACCGGCGGTCAGAAACAGCGGGATTCGCCGCCGGGCACGGCCCCACGCACGGCTCATCTGCGCCACTGGCCCCCGAGCAGCACGACGACACCGCGCGAGATTCTCTCATCGGCACCGATCGAGGCCACCGCACCGCCAACACGTCGTGGGGTGCGATCTTCGCCGGCACCGTGACGTTTCTGGCCATCCTGGTGGTCTTCGCCCTGGCCAGTGCCGCACTGGGCCTATCAGAGGCCAGCAGTATTGCCGTGAGCATCTGGGGCGTGGTGGCGCTGGTGGTAGCGCTCGCCGTCGCCGGGTACATCGCCGGTGCCCTGGCCGTGCGCAGTGGCCTGCTCCACGGGCTGGTGACCTGGGCCACCTCACTGGTAGCGATGCTGGTGCTGGTCGGATGGCTGGGCACGAGCATCCTGGGCACCATCGGGGGAGCGCTCGGCACCCTCGCCCAGACCGCGGGCAGCGCGACCACCATCTCCGCCGACCAGGCCAGCCAGGCGGCGCAGAACGCCGACATCGACCAGCAGGATGTCGACCAAGTACAGCAGCAAGCCGACCAGGCCGCCCAGGACGCACAAAACCAGTTCGAGCAGAACCGCGACGAGATAGCGACCGGGGCGTGGTGGGCCGTAGGCGGCCTACTGCTCGGCGCCCTCGTCACCGCACTGGGCGGCGCCGCCGGTGCCCGAAGCACCCACACCACACGCGCAGACGACTACCGCAGCACCAGAGGCCGATAACACGCCACTTATCGGTGACCGACCAGGTGACCACCACAATCCAGTGGTGGTCACCTGGCTGTCGGTATGACCCGGGCCGATCGATTGCCCGTTGAGCTCAGGATGGGACGGCGCGCTGGCCGGCCTTGAACCAGACAGAGAAGTCCTCTGCGGCCTGCCGGACCATGTCGTAGTCGGCCCCACTGGTGAGATCCGTGAAGCTATCTCTGAGCCCCTCGATCCCGGTTGGCCGCGTGTCCTTGGGGATGGCGAACCCCATTTTCCAGTCTGCGAAACTGCGCTCAGCTACCCGTTCGACCACAAGCACCCGCACACGGCTATGCCTGTCATCGCACGAGATGCGGTCCATGAGCGCATCCACTTCCAAAGCGGGGCCCTCGAGGAACTGAATAAAAACATTGCCCCTATACAGGAGCAGTCCGGTTATCCCGGCGTCCAGATTCCGTCTCCTGGAGGTGAACAAAATCGATTCGAGATCGTCGGGAAGCATCTTTCGCGTGGCCACACTGGTGTACACCAGATACTTCAGCTCGCCCGACTGAGATGTGCTGGCGGCGTCATTGTTCACAGTCATTGTCGACCCCGATCTCCCGCAGTGGCGAAGAACAGTGCATCGAGGCACGCCATCGATTCCTCCAAACTGCTGGCCTCGCCCCGCAGTGTCGACATACTGTCGAATGATCTGAAACCGCCATCGGGGCCCTTGTCGATGTAACCAACGAAATTCCCCCGATAGTTTCCAACGTAGAACGCCTCTTCCACCTGCGACCAGCGGACCGCCCGAGGGCCCTCGTCGACGACCTGACTCCTCGCCACCTTCTCGTTCGTTGCGTGCACGCGGCGACCACGGGCCCGCACACCGGGGCATTGCGCAAGTAGCCCCACCCTTGATGCCCGCCACAGTTAAGCGCGCGCGGCCACAGCACCTAAACCGCGCACTGGCGACGATCACGGCGCAGCAGTCAAGCGCGACCTGACTGTGCCAAAAGAAATCCGCCAGTGCCACCGCAAACGAACCCAAAAGGCCAGAAAACTAGGACGAATTACGGCTGGCCCAAGACGAGCTGGACCAGCATGCATTCGCCCGGAGGCGATACGCAAGCACGGACGAGCCCCCGACAACTGCCGCCACCGCCTTCCTGAGGCCCCGCCGATAACCGAGGCACCAGGGCGAAGTGATGCCTCTCATGATGACGGGCATGACTTCTCCACCGTAGGCATACTTGATAGAGCAGCAAACAGAAGGGGTAACCATGGTTCAGCAATTCCAGGTGCACTACATCGACGACCTCGACGGGACCGACCTCGGCGAGACGTCGAACACCATCTCCTTTGTCTTTGACGGCAAGGAATACTCCATCGACCTGAGCGACGATAATGCCGAGGCGTTTCGCCAGGTCGTAGCGCCGTACATTGAGGCCGGCCATCGGGTAACCGGAAACAGGACCAGAACTGCCCGCAAGGCCACGACCACGTCCGGGAACACCAGAGCGATTCGAGACTGGGCCCGCGCCAATGGTTACGACGTCTCAGACCGCGGACGCATCCCCGCCAACGTGATGCAGGCCTACGCAGCGGCAAACTAGCTCGACAGCCGGGCTCCAACCACGCGAGAACCAGCCCTGCCGCAACAGGCGCATGGCCGGCCATGGGTGGTTGACCCGTGCGGAAAACGCTCTGACCAGCGGCAAAGTTAACGCCGATAATTATCGTTATGACAAGTAAAAGCTGCTGAGTTGTAGATCCTGCGAACTCGAC